>NZ_QSBK01000029.1:0-10436 GCF_003465685.1 Collinsella sp. AF04-24 | reverse complement strand
CCCGTGGGTTATACCCTAAGAGCAAACCACCCTTTTTAAGGGTGGTTCTGATTATTGCCGCATCAGCCTCGGGTATAAAATGAAATCCGACTGCTGTTTCGATGAAGGGAGGCGCGTGCCCGGACGTATCAAGCGAGTCGCCATTGTCTCGTTTACGCTCATGCTCCTTGTTGCTGCCTGTGTGGCCGCCCTGACGTATACCGTCCGAAGCAGTTCTTCCTCCTCGAATGAAGCCGACAAAGATCTCCCAGTACTCAAAATCGGCGTTACGGATAACGACCCCTATGTGTATATCGATACCACGGGCGATTACGTCGGTATCGATATCGACATCGCCCGCGAGGCCTGCAAGCGTGCGGGGCTCAAGCCACAGTTTGTCGATATTGACTGGAACGATCGCGACCGGCTGCTCAAAAACGGTGATATCGATTGCCTGTGGTGTGATTATTCTCCCTGTTATCGTGAGGATAAGTATTACTGGACCGAGCCGTATCTAACCGTGACGGTCTCGGTTGCCGCCAAGAAAACGAGTGGCATCAAGTCCTTGGCGCATCTCGATGGAAGCAAGACCATTGCGGTGATTGCGGGTTCGGTGAGTGAACGCCGATTGCTTGCCGGGGACCTAGGGATCTCGCCGGATGTGCACATCAAATCATATGGCTCTGCCGAACTCTGCAAAGCTGCCCTGGTCAAAGGTTATGTCGACTGTTGGATGGCGGACGTCCAATCGCTCGACCGGCTCGTTGCTCAGTATCCCGGCGTTTACCGTGTGTTTGCCGACAATGTTATGACGGTTGACCTGGGCGTCGCGTTTGATGACAGCTATGAAGGATCGGTCGTAAAGGATCTCAATACCGCGCTGTTCGACATGGATCGAGATGGCACGATTGACCGTATTGTGGGCAATTACAAGACAGGAGCGACGACGCGCGGGCAAGGAGGAAATTCATGACAACTGATGAGCACCGCTTGAGTCGAAAGACTCTGAACGTCATAGCTGCCAGCGTTATTGTCAGCGCCGTCTTGTTAGGCCTGTTGTATACGGTTGGAACCCATCGCTGCCTCGAAAAAACGCTTGGGTTTGGCCAAGAAACCATGGTGTTTTTGGAGAACGCTTGCGAAAAATATGACCGCTACGAACAGGGGAGAAAAACCGAGGCGACGCACGATTTGCTCGCCGCGGTCGAATCGTTTGCGACGTTCCTGTCCTCTGATCGCGTTGAGGTTAACGACGATCTTATCGAGCAATTTGTCCATGCCGAGAACCTTTCGGGGCTGATGGTCATGGACTCCGATGGCCATATGGCTGCCCACTACGACATCGATGGTCGCGATCCGCTCATGTTGTGGCGAGATGAGTTGGCCTGTTCGCCGGTCGCATCGATGTATCAAGGTTCCAAAGTGACCTACTCAACTGTCGATGAGCGCCGTGGTGTCGTTTTTGCCGTCTGTGCTGTTCCGTATGGCGACGGCGTTGCCCTGGCATACCGCTCACTTGTTTCCGATACGGCGGACGACTATTCATATGCCATAGCCGACGTGCTTTCGAACAGTACCTTCCACCAGGGTCCCACGGTGCTTGTTATGGAGGATGCGGAGATTGTCTCATCCAACAGTGCCGATGCTGACGTGTCGCTCGCCCGACTCCTCACCAGCGTAGGAGTTGAGTGGAAAGACGACGGCCTGACGCGCATCGAATATCGAGGAGACGAATGGTATGCCGTGCGTGCGGCATATAAGGACTACCGCCTGTTTGCGCTATATCCCAAATCTGAGGTCATGTCTGACAGGATTTCATTTGTCGCCGTCGGCGTCTTGGTGTGTCTTGCGTTTTGGGTCGTGGTGCTGTTGGCTCGAAATATCGTTGACCACCGCAATTTGGTCGAAAAGGATAAACAGCTCGGCATTATCAATGCCATAAGCGCCATCTACGATTCGACCTTCCTTTTGCATCTCGACACCCTCGAGATCGAGGGGATCAATATGTCGCCGGCGATAGCGAAAATATTTGCCGAGCACAGCGAGGCATATGACTTTATGGACACGGTCTGCCGGGATATCGTGAGCCCCGAAAGCCGCGAAGCGGTTGTGGGACTCGTAGATATAAGTTCGCTTCGTGAACGTATGGAGGGCGTACCGTACTTGGCTGCCGAGGTGCGAGATTGTCGAGGCGCTTGGTACTCGCTACAGGTTGTCCCCCAGCATCGCGATGAGCAAGGCCGGCTGGAGTCGGTCGTCGTGGCGACGCACAACATATCGATGGTCAAGCATGCCGAGGAGCTGTCATATCAAGACAAACTGACGGGGCTTCGCAACCGCAACTATCTTGAATCGCGCGGAGATAGCCTGGTAAACGAGGACTTGCCCGTGAGCGTGATTATGTTGGACTGCAATTATCTCAAGCGGACCAACGACATCTATGGTCACGAGATGGGGGATGAACTGCTGCGACGGACGGCGTCCGTGCTGCGGCGGGTGGCTGGTGCGGATTATCTGCCGATGCGCCTTGGCGGCGACGAGTTTTTGCTGGTTTGCCCCCATACTGACAACGAGTCTGCGCTCGGGCTGGAACAGGATCTTCGTCTCGGTCTTGCCGCGGTAAGCGATGAGGCCCTGACGGTCAGCGCATCGATTGGCGTGGCGACCGTCGAGACGGCTGGAAATACGCTGGCCGATGTATATCGTGTCGCCGACCACAATATGTATCGGGAGAAGCGCACGGTCCACGCACAGGGTGCGGACTGCTAATCTTGCCCCCGCGAGTCCATGCATCGTAGGATGTTGAATCGGTGCTTGCGATAATAAGTCGGCCCAGGCGGGGATAATAGACGTCTGAAATTTCTTTCTGAGAGGGGATCTCAATGATTAGTTTTGACTACAAGCCGCAGGGTGTATGCTCTCGCAATATTCACCTCAATCTCTCTGACGATGGCAGCAAGGTGCTGGGCGTTGAGTTTACCGGCGGCTGTGACGGCAATCTCAAGGCTATCTCCAAGCTGGTCGAGGGCGCTCCTGCCGATCGCGTAATCGAGGTTCTCGCCGGTAATACCTGCGGTATGAAAAAGACCTCCTGCGCCGACCAGCTTACACGCGCTATCGAGGCCGCTCGCGCCGAGATCGCCTAATGGGTATCGCCGACCACATCAAGAATGGAATATCGCGCCGTGGCTTTGTGCTCAGCGGTGCTGCCGCGGGCGCTGCCACGGTGCTTGCCGGTTGCTCGAAAAAAACGGGCACCAGCGACGATGCCGCCGGCGAGCCGCAGGTTATCAAGGACGATTCGAAGATTGTCTCGATCACTGATGAGTACGAAGCTGGTGATATCGATCTTGAGCCCACGGCCTCGTGGACGCTGCCGCTGGGCACGCTGCTGTACTACTGCGATGGCGACTACGCCGCCGCGATGATGGCGCCTGCTTCTGCCCTGCATGCCAATACGCTTGGTGTGCTCAACCTGGGCGATGGCTCGCTTACTACACTTATCGAGGATCCCGTTGAGGGAACCGGTTATGCGTTTTACGACGTTCGCGCGGGTGATGGCGTGTTCGCGTGGGTCGAGATGAACTTTGCCAATGCGTCTTGGAAACTCTATGCGCAAAACCTTGCAGGCTCCTCCCTTACCGGTAACGCTGTCGAGCTCGACCGCGGTGGCGAAAACTACGATCCGCCGCTCTTCACAGCGTATGGGTCGTCGGTCATCTGGTATAAGATGCCTTCGTCCGGCGGCAGCAAGACGAGTAACGATTCGTACTGCTACCGTCAGTCACCCAGCGAGTCCAAGCCTGAGACTATCTGGAAGTCGACGGGCCGCTTCGCATCCGCCCCGCGTGTGAGCGACGGCATCCTGACTATCTCGCCTCGCGTGCACAATGATGAGGGCGTCTATTACGGTATGACGGCGATCGACCTGACCGACGGCAACAATACGAAGCGCGCCCAGCTGGTGCTTCCTTCGTCGGTTTCGCCTTTCGAGGCCGTGTATATGGGCGACACCTTCGTGTTCTCCATTGAGGCGACGTATAACGGTGTGGGTAGCCTGGGCAATATGGGCACCTATATCGGTAACGAGGGCGGGCCGTACCTCTTCCTTTCGCGTGAGCCGCTCGCGTGCGCTGCGGGAAGGAAAAATAAATACCTGGTTAAAGTCCAGGCGTCGCATTTTTTGATTGACACCTCTGCCAAGACCTATGGCTCGCTGCTGTCGCCCGACCGCGCTTTGGAATATGGCGATTATCCAGCTACGGCGGGAAAATCGGACTCATTTCTTACGTACGCCACGGTGCGCAACAGCCAGGGTATACCCGAGACGGTCACCGCACGCCTATTCTCTCTTTAAGCTTAGAGGGGTTAAAAAGGCGCCAACAGGGGAATAAACGCGTTGTAATTGTGAGTACCGCCCGCCGAGCTGCCGCGTCATAGTGGCATCCGGCGGGCTCAGGTGCGTTAAAATGGGCTTGTTCTTAGCTGATTGAGACAGGGGGGCCGTGTTATGGCTTCAGATGCAAAAAAGATTCTGCTGGTCGAGGATGAGAAGGCAATCCGTGACGCCGTCGCTGCCTATCTCGAGCGCGAAGGCTACTGGGTTGTGGGTGTCGGCGACGGCCAGTCCGCGATCGAGGAGTTCGAGAAGCATCAGTTTGACCTGGTCGTGCTCGACCTTATGCTCCCCAAGATCCCCGGCGAGCGCGTTTGCCGCACCATTCGCGATACCTCGGATGTCCCCATCATCATGCTGACTGCCAAGGGCGAGATCGAGGACCGTATTATCGGTCTTGAGCTCGGCGCCGACGACTATCTGATTAAGCCGTTCTCGCCGCGCGAGCTTGTCGCGCGCGTTCGCGCTCTGTTCCGCCGTGCCCATCAGGCCGACGAGCCAGCCGTCGAGGTACTCGACTTCGGCGATCTGGTCATCGATATCTCGGGCCACAAGATTTTGGTCGAGGGCAAGGAAGTCGACCTGACGGCTTCCGAGTTTAAGCTGCTCACCACGCTTGCCCGTCACCCCGGTCGCGTCTACAACCGCATGGAGCTGGTCGAGAAGGTGCTCGGCTACGACTTTGAGGGCTATGAGCGCACCATCGATAGCCACGTGAAGAACCTTCGCGCCAAGCTGGGCGATGATCCCAAGAAGCCCAAGTGGCTCTACACCGTCCACGGTGTCGGCTATCGCTTCGAGGCTCCGGCCAAGACCGATAAGTCGGACGAGAAATAGGGAAATCACATATGACACCTGCGCGCTTTGAAATCGGACAAAAGCACAAGCAGGAGAGCGAGGCGTGTTCCAAGGCTAGTTGGAACACGCCTCGCTCCGATTCACGGCCAACGATGAGCTATCCCTCGCGCATGGCACTTGCTTTTGCTCTGACATCGCTCATGACGGTATTGGTGCTGGTGGGCGTGGTCTCTGTTGTGTGGGGCACGGTCTTTTCGGATTACACGCGCTCCAATATCGTCGAAATCGCAAATTCCGCTGCCGAAAAGCTTGCGACGTCGTATGAGGAAAACGGCAATTGGACTGCGGGCGAGCTACGTACGGTCGCGACATCGAGTTTGGTGTCCGACGATTTGGGTATGCAGGTCGTCAACAAGAAAGGCGTTGTCGTTTATGACGACTCATGGCCTTCGGCAAGCGCGACCGCCGATGTGCGCGAGAACGAATCGCCGTCGAGCAGCTCGAGCGGGAAAAAAGCATCGCATAGTCCGGTCTCGTCGGCTCCCACCGGCTCCGATAGCGTTGCAAACGTCGAAATCATAACGTCTTCCGGCGAGCATGTCGGACAAGTAAAGCTGTGGGCCATCGGCTCCGATGCCTTGCTCACCAAGGCAGATTCTGCGTTTAGGGAGAAGACCTTTAACGCCATGGCCCTTGCTGCGGTTGTTGCAGTTTGCATTTCGGTCGTTATCGGATCACTCGTGTCGCGCATGCTCACCAAGCCGATTCACCGTATTACCAGCACGGCCAAGCAAATTCGCGATGGCGATCTGTCTGCTCGTACGGGCTTGCGCGGCGATGACGAGATCGATCAACTGGGCGAGACGTTCGATGAGATGGCCACTTCGCTCGAGAAGGATATGAAACACGAGAAACGTTTGACCTCGGACGTGGCTCACGAACTTCGTACTCCGCTTATGGCCATGCTCGCAACGGTCGAGGCCATGCAGGATGGCGTATATCCTACCGACGATGAGCACTTGGAGACTGTTGCTTCCGAGACGCGTCGCCTGGCTCGTCTGGTGCAGCAGATGCTCGACCTGTCGCGCATGGAAAACAGCACGGCTCCGCTCAACCTTGAGCCGGTGGACATGGTTCCTTTCGTGCGTTCCATCGTCAATGCCCAGGAGCGCCTGTTTGTCGACCGCGATCTGCGCTTGCGCTTTGCTGACGAGACCCAAGGTCACGACGATGTCGTCGAAGCCGATCCCGACATGATCACACAATGCGTCATCAATCTCATGAGCAACGCCATGCGCTACACCCCCGAGGGCGGTTGGGTCGTGGTGTCGGTGCTCAGTGACCGCAAACACGTCAGCATTGCCGTTTCTGATACCGGCATCGGAATTGCTAAGGATGACTTGTCGCGCATCTTCGGCCGTTTTTGGCGCGCCGATGCCAGCCGTGCCCGTGAGGCGGGCGGTCTGGGCGTGGGCCTCGCCGTGACTAAACAGATCGTCGAGCGCCATCACGGCTACATATCCGTGGAGTCGGAGCTTGGAAAGGGTACGACTTTTACGATTCATCTGCCTCGCGAGCACACGGCGGACGCGGCATCTACTACAATGGAGCACTAGCTTTTCGCTATTCGGTGAAGGAGGGGTTTCGTCCCTGCCGCTCCGAGTTTGCGAAAACGTGCGGGAAAGAACCCGCATTACTGTCGTATTTTGGTAAGGAGTGACTCACGTGACAACGATGGAGCGTCGTCCGGATTCCCGTGGCAAGGTTCGTGATATCTACGATGCCGGTGAAAACCTGCTGATGGTCGCCACCGACCGCATTTCTGCGTTCGACTTCATTCTTCCCGACGAGATTCCGTTTAAGGGAGAGGTGCTCAACCGCATCTCGGCATTCTGGTTCGATAAGTTTGCCGGCATCGTTCCCAACCACCTCGTTTCCATCGACCCGGCGGATTTCCCCGAGGAGTTTGCTGAGTATCGTGACTACCTCGCCGGCCGCGCCATGCTGGTTAAGAAGGCCCAGACGATTCCTATCGAGTGCATCGTCCGCGGCTATCTGACCGGTTCGGGCAAGAAGACCTACGACGAGAACGGCACCGTCTGCGGCATCCAGCTGCCTGAGGGCCTGACCGAGGCTTCCAAGCTTCCCGAGCCGCTGTTCACGCCGTCCACGAAGGCCGAGATCGGTGACCACGACGAGAACATCTCGTTCGAGCGTTGCTGCGAGATCGTGGGCGAGGACATCGCCACGCAGATTCGCGACCTTTCCCTCAAGATCTACAAGGCTGCCGCCGAGTATGCAGCGACCCGTGGCATCATCATTGCCGACACCAAGTTCGAGTTCGGTGTCATCGATGGCAAGGTTACGCTGATCGACGAGTGCCTCACGCCCGACTCCAGCCGTTTCTGGCCTGCCGCCAGCTACGAGGAGGGCAAGATTCAGCCCAGCTACGACAAGCAATTCGTCCGCAATTGGCTCAAAGCCAACTGGGATATGACGGGGGAGACCCCGCATCTGCCCGCCGAGGTCATCGATGGCACGTCCGAGCGCTATCGCGAGGCCTTCCAGATCATCACGGGCTCCCAGTTCACAAGCATGAAGGAGAACGCATAAGTGAGTACCCGTAGCGCCACGAACAAGCGCACGCAATCCCACGAGGTTACCGGGGTTGCGCGCAAGTCCGCTGCATCCGCCAAGCCCGCCCGTCAGGCAGCGAGCTCTGTCCGCGTCGTGCCGGCTTCGTCTAAGGCACGCCGCAAAGAGCTCGAGAAGGGCGAGAACCTCGAGGGCCTCTCTAAAGAGGAGAAGCGCGCCCGCAAGGCTAAGCAGCGCGCCAAGGAGGATCGCATCTACACGGTGTCGAATATCCTTCTCAAGCAGGATGAGGACTACACCAAGCGCCGCCGCATCTGGTGGGCCGTGCTCACTATCGGCATGGTGCTCGTCGTGGCCATTTGGGCTTCGCTGTACTTCGCTCCCGCTGGCATGGTGTCCAGCCCTGTCCAGATGGTCGGCATTGTTTTGTCCTACGTCGTCATTTTGGGTGACTTCATCTACGACTTCGTTCGTATTCGTCCCCTGCGCAACATGTACCGCACGCAGGCCGAGGGCATGTCCGAGAACAAGCTCAACGCCCTTATCGAGCGCTCGGCTGCCGAGGAGGACAAGAAGGACTCCAAGAAGAAGTAGCGTTTGCATGCATACTTATCGCTAAGATATAAGGCGCGTCGTTTTTGCGGCGCGCCTTTTTACTGTTCTATAGATAGATGGAGTGGCACATGATTCGAGCTGCCCTGACGGTCGAAGAGGCTCTGGAGGGCATGAAGGCCCTAGAGCCCAAGATTAAAAACTATGCGCGCCTGGTTGTCCGCAAGGGCGTAAACGTCAAGCCCGGTCAGGAGGTTGTCG
The DNA here is from genome assembly GCF_003465685.1 of Collinsella sp. AF04-24. NCBI lineage: Bacteria > Bacillati > Actinomycetota > Coriobacteriia > Coriobacteriales > Coriobacteriaceae > Collinsella > Collinsella sp. AF04-24. Next base: position 1,855 of record NZ_QSBK01000029.1, on the reverse strand, counting down.
TTCAGTCTCCGGTCGAGTGCGCGCCGTTTGCGCGCGTGGTGGTCGCGGAGGCCTATGCCTCCGGTGCCGGTCACGTGACGGTTATTTGGGCCGATGACGCCGTGACGAGGCTCACGTACGAGCATGTCGAGAAAAGCTATTTTGAGCAGACGCCCGAGTGGAAGCGCCTGCAGCTTGATTCACTGGCCCAGGATGGTGCCTGCTTTATCTTTATCGAGGGTGCGGACCCTGCCGCTCTTAAGGGCATCGATCCCGCTAAGCCTGCTGCAGCTTCTAAGGCAAGGAACACGCAGTGCAAGGTCTTCCGCCGCGGACTGGACTACAACATCAACCCGTGGTGCATCGCCGGCGCGCCGGTCGTTGCCTGGGCGCGCGAGGTGTTCCCGGGAGACGCCGATGAGGTTGCAATCTATAAGCTGTGGAATGCGATTCTGCATACCGCTCGCGCCGATGGCCAGGACCCGGAGAGCGACTGGGAACTCCATGACGCCGCATTCGAAAAGAACCTGCGTTTCCTGAACGACAATCGTTTCGACTACCTGCATTACACCTCGGCAAATGGAACCGATCTGACGATTGGCATGACGAAAGGTCACGAGTGGGCCGGCGGCAAGGGCAAGACGCCCGATGGGCACCCCTTCTTCCCCAACATTCCCACCGAGGAAGTCTTCACCTCGCCTGATCGTATGCGTGCCGACGGTATCGTGTATTCGGCTATGCCGCTCATTCACCACGGTAACAAGGTTGACGATTTTTGGATTAAGTTCGAGGCGGGCCGCGTAGTGGACTACGATGCCCGCGTGGGTAAGGCGACGCTTGCGAGCATTATTGACACCGATGAAGGTGCCGCTCATCTGGGTGAGGTCGCGCTTATCTCCAAGAACACGCCGATCCGTGAAAGTGGCGTTCTATTCTATGACACGCTCTATGATGAGAACGCTAGCTGCCATCTCGCGCTGGGTGTCGGTTTCCCCGAATGCATCGAGGGTGGGTATGACATGTCCAAGGAGGAGCTCCTGGAGCATGGCGTTAACGTCTCGAGCACGCACGTCGATTTTATGATCGGCACGGACGATATCGATATTACGGGCATTACGCCTGATGGACGTGAAGTTGTGATTTTCCAGAACGGCCAATGGAGTTGGGAATAGCCCCAGACCGTGGTACAATGCCACCCGCGGGCCGTTAGCTCAGCTGGCAGAGCAGGGGACTTTTAATCCCAAGGTCCAGGGTTCGAACCCCTGACGGCCCACCATAGAATAGAAAAGCGACTGGCGGATGCCGGCCGCTTTTTTGTTGCCGCGACATGGGTTCGAACCCGAAAGGGCGCGGAGCTGAGTAAACGCGTGAGCGTTTGCCAGCGCAGCGCGCAAGGCGCGAAGCGCCGCAGCGGCCGTCTGCAGAGCAGGCCGAACCTCTGACGGCCCACCCAAAGAAAGGAAAACGAAATGAAAACAGATAGATACGGAATTAGCGGCAGCACATTAAAGATAATAGCGGCCATTTCGATGGTTCTCGATCATGTAAGCAGGATCGTCCTGACCAATGGAATCATGACTCACGCATCGTACAATCAGATATCAGACGAACAGTGGGCGATTCTAAGCGAGGCTTCGGATGTGCTTCATGTTCTTGGCAGGATTGCATTTCCCTTATTTTGCTTTTTGATAGTTGAGGGATTTTTGCATACTCATGACATAAAGAGGTACCTGCGAAATATGCTTGTCTTCGCAATCATTGCGGAGCCCATATACGATTTCGTTCAAACCGGGCAACTATTTGACCTTCGGCAACAAAATGTTAGGCTCTGTTAGACCACATTTGACACGATCGGCTGTTCGTCGAACCGGAAAAT
>NZ_QSBK01000028.1:645-24283 GCF_003465685.1 Collinsella sp. AF04-24 | reverse complement strand
GGAAAGCGGAAAACCTCCTGCGACGCGATGCGCAGCGAGGTGGCGCGGGGACGAAGCGTGCTCATTTCAAGCCATCTGCTCGACGACCTGGCAGACCTCACCGACTCGTTCTACTTCATCGAGGCCGGCACGCTCGTGGAAAAGATCGAGTCGTCCTCGCAGACGCTCAAGCAGGAATACCTCGATACATACGAGGGAGATGAATGACATGATAGGCAAGAGCTATGCAAAGATAGCGATTGTTGGCTTTGTACTTTGTCTTGCAATGGTGCTATGTGCATCATTTGCGAGGTATAGGTCCGAGCAGTCGTTCATCGATGGCGCTGAAAATGGGTTTGGCATAGACGGGATGTATGTCGACGATGGCGCGACCAGGACGTCTATGGCGATTCTTGCAGGCGAAGACATGGAATGGCAAATCTGTAATGACGATGGCTCTTGTCTGAGTGGTCGTTTGGCCGCAACGAGCGACCCGAATTCGTTCGATCTTCTCGACAATGATGGAGCGGATTGCGGTTCTGTTCACCTTTCATATGCATCGCGAGATGGGATGGACGGCATCCTCTACGTCTCCCACGAAACTAACGATTTCAAGATGCGCAGAACTAACCGAGCGCCGGCTTTTATCGAGGAGTGAGAATTCCCGGCGGTCTGCCGATCAGGCCGCCGGGGTATCGAACCCCGCATTCATCCGTACACACACGGATGAATGCGGGAAGTGTCCGGATGAAATTGATAATCAAGGAAACAAAGCCGTTCTGCCTGGGACGGCTTTGGCTTGGACTTTAACTACAACATCGCAATCGACACTTATCAGCTCGCGCAACGCGCATGGCCAAATCTCGGACGCTGGTGCATGGAGGACCTTCGAGATTTACTGGACATCCAAAACGACGACGCGCACCGCGTGCTCGCCGACTGCGAAGACGAGATGGCTGTCTACAATGCGATCAGAAACGGCGTGAAGTCCGGAGAGCTTTCTGTGGAACCGCCGCGCCGTCGTGCGAGCCGACCGGGCAACCCGGGCAATCTGGTCCCGGCTCTCCCGGTCGTATTCCTACGATATCGCCCCTAAATCACCAATGTGTCAGATAAAGAATGATGCAATGGTTATGATCAAGCATACGGCGGATGCGACGACTGCGCCTTTTTTCCTCTCCTTTAGTCCGACGAATAGGGTTGCCGTAAAGTAAAGGGCGGAAAGGCAGTCTATGGCAAGCAAAACGAGTTCCTTGGGCGGTTTCAGCAAAAGGTCGCTAGCAAAGAGTAATGCAAGCAGGGCAAAGCCGATTGTGACCAAGTATCTCGATTGATTTTGCGACAGCATGGCAACCTCCTTTTAGAACATGCAAGTGAAAAGTCGGCACGATGTCATTGCGGTTGCAAACAAGCCGCCGCCAGGACCGGTTGTCACGAGACCGGCGATAACTTCAGCGGTGCCAGCAAGGTAGGGATCGCGCAGGCAAGCCTCCTCCTTCGCGTTCAGCTTGACCTTGTGAGGGACGGTGCGGTTATTTGCAAATCCGTGAGAATCGCACCACGCCTTGGAATATGAATCCGTGCAGCGTCCGCGCTCAAAAAGGGATATATCGTAATTTTCGTCGTAGTTGTCTCCGACGTAGATCTCGCTGCTCTCGGCGGGAGACCCCTCGTCGGCATAGGCTGCCGCAACGGGCACAAATGGTGTCATGACAAGGGAGAGGCAAAGAGCTGCTGAGACGATGGAGAGCAGGCATTTCTTCATGGCTGGCTCCTTAATCTGGCCTTTGATAGTTACTTGATGTCGCCTCCTTCCGCTTTATATCCGTTGTATTTGGCGTATTTCTTTAATAAGGCAAGAGGTTCTTCCTCTCCTTCGGATAAGCCGATGATGTTTCCTTGATCATCCAGTATGAATACGGACGGAATATGCTCAAGTTCATATTGGTCATACACGGTCTTATCTTAATCTATGTATATGGGAAAGTCTCCTTCATGGACCGAGGCTTCTTCAATTGTGCTGTCCTCGGAAACAGTGAAAAGGTTCTTCCTTAAGGCTGCGAAAATATCAAGTTGTTGCATATCTTCTATGAGAGATTCGCAGTGCTGACACCACGATGCCCAGAACATCAAGATATTTTCCTCATTAGGTTTTAGCTTGTTAAAATAATTCACGTTTCGGCCGAGGCTGAAATTTTGGCCCATTTTAATGGACAAAGATGAGGGATAAGCATCGTGTTGCGGTTTGATATTGACGGCGATTAAGGCGGCGAAACACGTCAGAGTCGCCAGAGTCAGTAAGGCGATAACGCATTTTCTCGGTTTCCAGCTCATGACAGATCCCTCTCTCATGGTGAAACGCATACGTTTTGAAACGGGATACCGCTTCGATTCGTTCCGGACGCGGATGTGGACGTAACTGGTCTCGGTGCCAAGTGCGATTTAAGTGCTGTATATGACTTAACGAGAATGTCCGAGCAGTGCCGGAGTCTCCATCTGGATTGTTCCGACTGGAACATCAGCCCGAATACACTGCATAGCGACTCCAACAAGAACGTCCCCGGCGTAATCCTTCCCAAGGCATGGCAATAGACAAGTTCAAGTGAACGCATGAAGGTGGCTCCCGAACCATCGGGAGCCACCTTCGCAATTCAACCGATGGGAAAACCGACTGCTAATTCAATTTGACCCAGATGGCGGGACGGACTCCGAGCAAGTCATCCTGCTCGCTCCCGTCATCGCCAAATTTGATGTCGCCCATCTTGCACACGTAATTGGCTAGGGGCTGCCCGACATAGTAGAAATCACTATAGTCTGAGCTGCCGCTGTACTTCTCGACGGTAGAGGTCCACCAGTCCTTAACTTTATCGTCCTTCACTGACTTTGCGTACCGGAAATCGTCCGATAGCGCGGGTTCGCAAAGGAGAAAGGAGTTGAGAATCGTGGCGTCTCCGTCGATGAGGCCCCGCTCGACATCGCTGAAGGCGAAATCCCTGAAGCTGCCGTTCAGATAGTCGTATAGCGAGCTGGACTTGAAATCGGTTGCGTCGCCTTGCGTATCGAACGCCATCTCGTCGATGCACTGCTGGGTTACGAGAAGGACCCGTCCGTCCTCCTTGTCGACTACGATCCATCTGATCGGTCTGCCGGCGATTGCAGCGCCCTTGTAGGCCGCCAGCCCACCCGAATAGGTCCCGAACTCGTCGGTCTGCCCAATCGACTTGCTGTCGATTACCTCCTGCTCCGCCTTCATGTCCGCCCGCGCTTCGAGCATGGACGGCAGGGGCGAGATGGCGACCATGACGGCAAGCAGGACGATGCCCGCGACGGCTGCGACGGCTATCTTCTTCCTCCTTTTCGAGAGGTTCGCAATCTTCATGCCGGCCTCTCTTGCCTTCTCGCCCGAATCCCCGTAGCCCTGCTCGGCCAGCCTCTCGAGGCTCTCCTTGGCGGCTTCAGCTTCCTTCCTGTTGCCCTTCTCGAGTATCGCGACGCTCGTCTTGTAGACCCTGTCCCTTCTGGATTCATCCAGGAACGCGGCATCTTCCAGATCCGCCATTTTCTCGCGCACGGCGCCGCAGTTCCAGCAGGTACCGCGCTTGAGGTTCACCGCACCGCAGCCGCACTGCCACCACCCGTCGTGTTCGGAATGGACGCCCGCGCATTTGAAGGTATCGGCCCCCATCTCGGAGAGCAGGACATCGCGTTCCGACTCCTCGACCCCGTTGAGTGCGAGTGGCGCGGGGCTATCGATGTCGATCGGGTCGCCGAAGGAGGTCTCGCCGTCCGCTTGGGTCACAACGGCACGCGAGCCGGTGATAACAGACAGCTTGATTCTCACCGCCTTGGGCCTGAGCACCTCGCCGGCGGGCAGGTCGGCATCTAGGAGCGAGAAGTCGACGGTCTCCGTCTCCCCTCCCTCGCCTTCGAGCCCGACAGTGAACTCTATGCGGCTGATGGGTTTCGTCGATACGTTGACGATCTTTGTTTGGAGGAAGCAGGCTCCCGTCTCGGTGTCTCTGGAGACTTGGATGGCTAACATCCTGACAGGGCAAAGCTCCTGCCAGGAGGGGTTGGCGTCGCGGTAGGCGATCTTGTATTTCGACATTACTACACCTCGGGCAGGGCGTCTTCGTCCCTTTGTGCGCTGGGCGCCGGTGCCGCTCGGTCGGGCAGAGCGCAGACGATCAGGCCGACCATGAGCGCGGTGCCGAAAAGGCCGATGAACCAGAGGATTCCCGCGCCATTGGTGTAATGCCCCTTGGCCCTGGCAATCTTAACGAGCTCCGCTACGCCGCAGATGTTGGCGGCGATCGCCAAGAGAGGCAGGAAGAAGATTATCAGCTCCAGGCTTCTCATTTTTGGTCCCTTCTTCTCGACCGCCCGCCTCGACACCGGCGGTCCTCCGTAACTTCCGGTAACACCAATTCTGCTGTCCTCACCTGCGAATTTGTTGAGCAACAAATTCGATTGTGTGAGCGGTCGGTTAAGCTGCGCAGACGTTGGGCTAATTACTCTTTGCCGCTGCGGCAAGTCCAGCGCAACCTTTTGGAATAGTCCTACGCTCAAGCCGTTTCTATTCAGCCTGAGCGAAGGGAGTCGCATATGCATGCAGCGGCAATTAACCTTCGGGGGGGGGTATCTCCTAGAGGTATCCGCCTTCGTGGGCAATCTATCATCGAGTACGTCCTGATTATCGCGGTCATCGGCCTGGTGATCGTGTTCGCGGGACCCAGCGTGGCCGGGACCATCCGAAACCAGTTCAACCTGGTCGGCGACGCGGTGAACAGCGGGGCGACCGGTGGCGTCGAGGACGGTGGAACATCCGGTGGCGGCTCCACAGGGGCCGATTCCGCGACCGTCCAGGCGGCCATCGCCAAGGACGCGAAGGACTGGACGCTCGGTGAGCAGAAGGCCGTGGCAGAGGACATCGCCACGAAGGGCAAGGCGTCTCCCGCCTACGCCAAGGCGAAGGCCGCCATGGATGCCGGCACCAAGTTCACGATGAAGCTCACCGATGGGAAGACGCTCGAATACCGCATCATCGGCATCAACCATGACGATTTGGCCGACGGCTCGGGCTAGGCGGGGCTGACGTTCCTCACCACCTCGACGGGTATTTCGCCCCGCATGAACGCCACCGACACCAACGCCGGTGGCTGGGAGAAGTCGGAGCTCCGTGCGAAGATGAACTCCGGCGAGATCTGGAGCCTCATGCCGCCCGATTTCCAGTCCAAGGTGAAGACCGTCAGGAAGCTCACGAACAACGTCGGCGGAATCGATAAGAACGCCGCCGTAACCGCGACCTCGGACAGGCTGTTCCTTCTCAGCTACTCCGAGATCGCGCCCTGCACCTCCCATTGGACCTCCGACTTCACTTCCCTTTGGGCCTCTGACTACCCCTGGAGTTCCTCCGAGGGTAGCCAGTACGAGGCCTTCAAGGGCAAGGTGACGAATAACGATAATCCCAACTCTGCCATTGCCATTAGCAGCTTATGGTGGGAGCGTTCGGTGTTACCGAAACTTTCTGCGTACTTCCTCGACGTCACCGGCACTGGCAGGCCGTCGCGTGGCGACGACGCGAGCGCTTCGCTTTGCGTCTGCCCCGCTTGGTGCTTCTAGCCTGTCTTCTAGCTTGTCTAGCGAAAAGCCTGCGCAACTTCGCGCGGGCTTTTCTTTTGGCGGTTACTCGAACGGTCTGATGTTCGTGGCACAGGTAGTCGGGTTGAGGGGAAATGGGGTCATACAGCGGCTCTCAGAGCGTCTGCCACACTCCCCCGCCATTACCTCTGCGGGGTCCTCGTGTAGAGCTCATCCTGCTTGGCATTTCGCTGCAACAGCCCACTTGTCCACCGATCAAGTGAACTACTGGAATAAATACAGCGACACGCTTGTTCGTCACAGTCGCTATATCCGTGTAAATCGCCGCGATAAATACAGCCTGTACTCGGCTGTATACCAGCTACGCGTATGTAGATTCATATCGCGTTAATAAATCGGCTCAAGCGCGTGCAAAACGCGCAAGTAGCCGCAAAAGGCGATTATCGCGTAGGTAGATTTTTGGCACCCTGTTGCTTACTGAAAATTAAGCAATTGCTTAAAACAAAAAAGGTCAGGCACTAAGTGCCTGACCTACAAACTTCTGGTCGGGACGACTGGATTCGAACCAGCGACCCCTTGACCCCCAGTCAAGTGCGCTACCAAGCTGCGCCACGTCCCGAAGCTTTTGTTTGTTGCTCTGCTCTCGCTCGCAACAAGGAGTATATTAACCCGAAACTTTGTCCTTGTGCAAGAACTTTTTTACAAATTTTGAAGCAAGTCCAAAATTGTATCTGCGAGCTGAGGTTTTGTTAGTACGGGTAGTTCTTGCGTACCCGCTATGCTCACGATCCAAGCCTTGTTGGTGTCGGTTCCAAAGCCCGAATCGGCGCGTGAGACATCGTTGGCGATAATGGCATCGCAGCCTTTGCGGGTCAATTTGCGCTCGGCGTACTCGACGACGTTATCAGTCTCGGCTGCAAAGCCGATTACGAGGCGATCGCCCTTTTGGCGTGAAAGTTCGGCCAAGATGTCAACGGTCTCGACGAGCTCGATTCGATCCAGGCGCTCGTTGGCCTTTTTGAGCTTATGGTCCGCCGGGGCCGCCGGCGTGTAGTCGGCGACGGCGGCGGCGCAAATGGCCGCGTCGGCCGTCTGGAAGGCGCTCAGCGCTGCCTTCAGCATTTCAGCGGCGGTCTGCACGCGCACGCACTCCACGCCGTGGGGAACGTCGAGCGATGTCGGTCCCAGCACGAGCGTGACGGCGGCGCCGCGGCGTGCGGCCTCCCCCGCCAGAGCGATACCCATCTTGCCCGATGAACGGTTGCCGATAAAACGCACGGGATCGATCGGCTCGTGCGTGGGGCCGGCAGTGATCACGATGCGCTTGCCCGCCAGGTCTTGCGGGACGGGGTTCAGCACCTCACAGACGGCCTCGACGACGTCCTCGGGCTCGCTCATGCGTCCCGTGTCCACGTCGCCGCAGGCAAGGTAACCGCTACCCGGACCCACAACATTGACACCGCGCTCGCGCAGCGTGGCCATGTTGGCCTGCGTGGCCGGTGCCTTCCACATGCCATTGTTCATGGCCGGTGCGATCACGATGGGGCGCGGCGTGGCAAGCAGCGTGGTGGAGATGAGGTCGTCGGCGATGCCGTTGGCCATCTTAGCGATGATGTTGGCCGTCGCGGGCGCCACGACCACCACGTCGGGCTCCTGCGCCAGCGAGATATGGTGGATGGGGTCGGAGGGGTCGTCGAATAGGCCCACGGCAACGGGCTCATTGGTGAGTGCGCGGAAGGTGAGCGGCCCCACGAACTCCGTGGCGTGCTCGCTCATGACGACCTTGACGTGGGCGCCGCGCTTTTGCAGCAGGCGCACGATATTGCACGACTTATAGGCGGCGATCCCGCCGGTAATTCCCAGCAGGATCGTTTTTCCCTCAAGTTGCATTGAATTGTTGGGTGCCACCATCGTTTAAGCTTCCTTGCTAGGGAGCACGAGCAGGCGGTGGCAATACGGGCAGTGCGTAATCTCACTGCCGTCGTGGTTGAGGTCGCTCATGGACGACGCCTGCAGCGCGGTGTGGCAGACCGTGGGGATGTTGCCCTTGATGGTCTCGACGGCCAGGCCGCGGAACTGCTTGAGCAGGCGCTCGTAGTCGCTGAGCACGTCGGTCGGCAGCGTGGCGGCAAGCGCGGTGCGCTCCTTGGTGGCGGCATCGATCTGAGCCTGCAGATCGGCAGCCTTGGCGCGGGCAGCCTTGGTATCGGCCTTTACGCCCTCCTCGAACTTGGCGATGATGGCCTGCGCGCGGGTCTCGCGGTCGAGCGCCTCTTTGTGGGCGACAACGACGTCCTTGCGGGTGTGCTCAATCTTGTCCAGACGCTTGGCCAGGGTGGCAAGCTCGTTCTCCAGGTCCTGAACCTCGCGATAGTCAGAGCCGTCGACGTGGCGCTTCTTGGCGGCCTCGATGGCGTTGTTGGTCTGAATCTCGGTGGTGTTGAGATCGTCGAGCTCAATGTCCAGGTCCTTGCGTTGGGCGTAGAGCTTGGTCATCTCGGACTTGAGCTTTACATAGGTCTTACGCTTGGAAGCGAGCTCCTTGAGCTCCGGCATATTGGCAAGTTCGCTCTTGTTGCGGGCGAGCTCCAAATCGATCTGTTGCAGCTTGAGTAGCGTAGCGCCGGCGCTCATAAGTTCTCTCCTTTTGTCACAGTCCACCATTGGCAAGGGTTCAGTATTTTAATCGCATGACGGGGGTCGACCCCGGCGTCAACTGCAGAGTTCATCAATATATCAACGAACGGCTCCTCGGAGCGGTCGTGGCCGAGCAAGATCACCGGCAGCCCGCGCAAGGCAAGGTCCTGTGCCACGTGGTAGCCTGCCTCGCCCGTCACGATAACATCTGCGCCCGCGGCGATGGCGAGCTCTCCAAAGTCGCCTAAGGAGCCGCCCAAAATGGCGATGGTGCGGCACGGGTGATCTGCCTCTCCCCACACGCGCGGGTCGCTGCCAAACGCCATGGCGGCACGGTTGGCGAGATCGCGCAGGTTGCAAGCGTCGTGGAGGGTCGCGAGTGCGCCAAGACCGGTGAGCTCAGGCTCGTCTACATGCTCCAGCGAGCTCATGGGCTCAGCGCCCAACAAATCACTCAGGCGAACGCGCGCTTCGTGCGAACGGTCCAGGTTGGTGTGAAGCGAGATGATGCTCACGCCGCAACGAGCCGCTTCGTACAGCGCAGCGCTGCACTGGGGACGCGCGGAATCGGCCGGACAAAAGGCTTCGGGCGCCTTGATATAGATGGGATGATGCGTCAGCAGCACGTTGGCGCCAGCCTCGAGAGCACGGTGCACGTTATCCTCGGTCGCGTCGAGTGCGCAGGCAACACCGGTGATCTCGGCAGCGGGATCTCCCACAGATAAACCAACATGATCCCAACCCTCGGCGTCCGTCTTAGGATAGCGTGCCAGCAGTGCACGCTCGAGTTCCGCGATGATCATACGGCGCCTACGATCGAGAGCAGCGTCTGGGCAAACTCGTCCAGATCGCCTGGATTCACGCGATCATCGAAGGAGATGCGCAAGGCACCCAGCGCCTGTTCGCGACCGATGCCCATGGCGCTGAGCACGTGGCTGGGGTCCATGCTGCCGCTCGAGCACGCCGAGCCGGACGAAACCTCAAAGCCGGCGGCGTCGAGCTTGACGATGAGCTCCTCAGAGTCCATGCCGTTAACGTAGATCGACACCATGCCCGGCAGGCGATCGGCCTGTGCGTAGTCGCCCATCGTGGCATGAATACGCGGATGAGCCATAAGCGTGGCGTAGAGCTTGTCGGATAAGGCCTGCAGCGTTGTGCGCTCCTGGGCAACATTCGGCAAAAGCGCGGAAGCGGCAGCGGCAAAAGCCAGCTGCGTGCGCAGGTCCTGCGTGCCAGCACGGCGTCCGGCTTCCTGTCCGCCGCCAAAGATGCGGGGTCGCAGCGGCGTGCGGGTCTTAACGTAGAGTGCGCCAGATGCTACGGGACCGCCAATTTTGTGGGCGGCGACGGACATGGCGTCGACGCCCAGCTCGACGGCATCGAGCGGAATATGCAGATAGCCCTGGATGGCATCGGTATGGAACAGTGCGCCCACGATATGCGCGGCAGCGGCAAGCTCGCGGATGGGCTGCACCACGCCGGTCTCGTTGTTGGCAACCATGATGCTCACGAGCGCCACGTCGTCGCCGAGCAGCTCGACAAGCGTGGCAGGCTCAATGTAGCCCATGCGGCAGGGCTGCACCAGGTCGACGGTAAAGCCGGCGGCACGCAGCAACGGCAGGTTGTCCAGAATCGAATCGTGCTCGATGGCCGAAACGATTACACGACCGCGCTTTCGGTCGCGCTGACGAGCGCCCTCGGCAAGGCCAAGGAGCGCCAGCTGGTTGGCCTCGGTGCCGCCGTTGGTCAGGATGATCTCGGACGGGCGGACGCGCGCGCCAAAGCTGTGGGCGATCTCGCGGCGTGCGACCTCCAGGCGCGCGGCGGCCTTGCGGCCGAGCGAGTGCAGGGAGTTGGGGTTGACGCCCGCAAGTTCACTCTCGTCGTACTCACGCTGCGCAATAAGCGCCTCGGCGCGCATGGGCGTCGAGGCGGCATAGTCAAGATTCACGGGTATGCGGTTTTGACCTGCGGTCATAAGGGTTTATGCCTCCTGTGCGGCCTCGTTGCCCAGCTTCTGCAGCAGCGCAACCTCGGCGGCGGGATCTTCGGACTTAAATACGGCGGAGCCTGCCACTAAGACATCGGCGCCGGCCTTGACGACCTCGGCGATATTCTTAGAAGAGATGCCGCCGTCGACCTCGATCAGGGGCGACACGCCGTGGCGCTCGCACATGGCCTTGAGCTCGTGCAGTTTGGCGATGGTGCCCGGGATAAAGCTCTGGCCGCCAAAACCGGGGTTCACGCTCATCAGCAGCACGATATCGACGACCTCGATGATGCTCTCGAGCACGCAAACGGGCGTTGCGGGGTTGAGCACCACGCCGGCCTTGACGCCGCGCTGCTGCAGGTGCGTGAGCGTGCGGTGCAGGTGCGTAGAGGCCTCGTAGTGCACGGTAATCATATCGGCGCCGGCATCGGCATACCAATCGACGGTCTCGTCGGGGTTCGAAACCATGAGGTGTGCGTCGACCGGCACGTCGGTGGAGCGCTTGACGGCCTTGAGGATGTCGACGCCAAAGGTGAGATTGCCGGTAAAGTGACCGTCCATGACGTCGAAGTGCACATAGTCGGCACCGGCGATCTTGTCGAGGTCGCCCTTGAGGTTGGCCATGTCGGCCGAAAGGACGGACGGAGCGATTTTAATGGTACCCATGGTAGTAGCCTTTCTGCGCTAGTCGTTGAGCCCGTAGAACTCTTGCGATGGGACGCGGTCGGTGAGAATCTCGAGCGCCCTATCCAAAGTAACACCGTTGTAGAGCGTTTGCTCCACGGCAAAGGTGAGCGGAATGTCTACGCCCAGTGAACGGGCGAGCTCGCTGACGCTTCGGGCCGCGACGGCGCCCTCGACCACCATATGTGTGCGCTCTTGGTACTCGTCGAGCGACACGCCGTGGGCAAACTCGTAACCAAAGGTACGGTTGCGCGAATGCTCCGAGGTACAGGTGGCGATGAGGTCGCCCATGCCGGCAAGTCCCATGCAGGTTATGGCCTGCCCGCCGCGAGCGTGCACCAGCCGGCTGATCTCGGCCAGGCCGCGCGTCATGATAAGGGCGAGCGTGTTATCGCCCGCACCCGAACCGGCGGAGATGCCGCATACGATGGCAATGACGTTTTTCATGGCACCGCAGACCTCGACACCGGTCATGTCCTGCGACAGGTAGATGCGGAAGGCGGTTGACAGGAGCAGGTCCTTAAAGGTCTCCCCTACCTGCGGATCTTTGCTGGCGATGACGGCGGCGGAAAGCCCACCGCGGCAGATCTCCTCGGCATGGTTGGGGCCCGAGAGCGCCGTCACGCGCGTCTCGTTGCCGATCTCGCTGGCTATGACCTCGCTCATGAGCAGGCCGGACTCGGGCTCAATGCCCTTGGTGAGGCAGAGCACCGGGGTGTTGGCGGCGATGAAAGGCGCTGCCTGATGACATACGCTGCGCAGGTGTGTGGAGGGCACGGCAAAGATGATGGCGTCGGCGGCGTCGAGCGCTTGCGCCAGGTCCGTCGTGGCGACGACGTTGCCGGGCAGCTCGTAGTCCACCAGATACCGGGGGTTGCAGTGCTCGCCATTGATGCCGGCGGCCGTCTGCTCGCTGTGGGCCCACATGGTCACGCGCTCGGCTCGCGCGGCGGCAAGGCCGGCGACGGCGGTTCCCCAGGAGCCGGAGCCAATCAGCGCAACATTCATGATTCTCTCCTACTTATCGTCGGGCTCGGTGACGCGCTTGGTAAACGAGAGCTTGGACTCCTTACCGGCCATGAGCTTTTGGATATTCGCGCGATGGGCCCACACAACGGTGATGCCGATTATCGCCATGCAAAACTTAAGTCCCAGGCTGCTGTACGGAAAGACCGCGCAAGCAGCGATGGGAAGACCGATGGCAGCGGCAAGCGAGCCCACCGACACATACTTGGTGATGGCGACGGCCACGATAAACATGCCGAGCAGCGACAGGCCAATAGGCCAGTACCAGGCGAGGATGACGCCCAGGCCAACCGCGATACCCTTGCCGCCGTGGAAGTTAAGGTAGGGCGAGAAGATATGGCCCCACACCGCTGCCAGGCAAATGACGCCGAGCATCCAATCGCCGGGGGCTCCGGGCGCCATGATGCTTACGGGGAAGCCATAGCCCAAGTCGGCAATGAGCGGACGCGCGATAAGGACGCAGATGGCGCCCTTAAGGCAGTCGAGCAACAACGTGAGCGCGGCCACCTTAGGGCCGGCCACGCGCAGCGCATTGGTTGTGCCGATGTTGCCGGAACCCGCCTTGCGAATGTCGGTGTGGTTGAACACGCGGCCCAGGATCAGGCCAAACGGAATCGCTCCGATAAAGAACGAGACCACGGCGCAGATGGCGGTCAGCAGAATCGGATTATGCATCCTTTTGTTCCTTCTTCCTAAAGAAGAGTCGAATGGGCGTGCCGGCAAAATCGAAGGTCGAGCGCATGCGGTTCTCCACGTAGCGCTGGTAGGTGTCGTTGACCAGATCGCTGTGGTTGACGAAGAACGTGAACGTCGGCGGATTGACGCCCGTCTGAGTCACGTAGTGCATGCGCAGGCGGCGCTTGCCGTCCACCACGGTGTGGCCGAACTCACGTAGGTCGGTGAGGAACGTGTTGAGGCGCGAGGTGCTGATCTTTTGCGAACGCGTCTTCTCGGCTGCGTCGACCATCGCCCAGATCTTCTCGACGCTGCGGCCAGTGAGGGCAGAGATGCGCAGGTACTGGGCCCAGGGAGCCATGACGCCCAGACGGCGGTCGATGGTCTCCATGCAGGCCTCGCGCTTGCGGTCGTCGTCGAGCAGGTCCCACTTGTTGAGCAGCACAACGATGGCACAGCCGCGCTCGATGGCAAGACCCATGACCTTCTGGTCCTGTTCGGTAACGCCCACGGAGGCGTCGACGACGAGCAGCGCCACGTCGGCGCGGTCGATGGCGCGCAGGCCGCGGACCATCGAGTAGTACTCGATATTCTCGTACACGGTGCTCTTCTTGCGGATGCCCGCGGTGTCGACCATGCGGTAGTGCTTGCCGTTGCGCTCCACGACGGTGTCGATGGCGTCGCGCGTCGTGCCGGCAATGTTGGACACGATAGAGCGGTCGGCGCCTAGGATGCGGTTGAACAGCGAGGACTTGCCGGCGTTGGGGCGGCCGATGATGGCCACGTTCAGCGCATCGGGGAACTCGTCGGCGACCTCGTCCTCTTCCTCCGGAAGCAGGGCCACGATATCGTCGAGCAGGTCGCCCGTGCCATGACCATGCAGGGCCGAGAGCGGCGTGGGCTCACCGATGCCGAGCGAATAGAACTCCCAGATGCTGTCGTTCTCGCGATCGGGGTTGTCGAGCTTGTTCACCAGCAGAAAGACCGGCTTGTCGCAGCGCTTGAGCATGCGAGCGACCGACTCGTCCTCCTCGGTGACGCCGGTGCGGCCATCGACCACAAACAGGATGACGGCGGCTTCCTCGGCGGCGGCGAGCGCCTGGTCGCGGATGGACGTGGCAAAGACGTCGTCGCTCTTGAGCGGCTCGATACCGCCCGTGTCGACGATGGTGAACTCGCGGCCGTTCCAATCGGCCGTGTGATATGAGCGATCGCGCGTGACGCCGCGAGACTCGTGGACGATGGCGTCCGAGGTCTGGGCCAGGCGGTTAACGAGCGTGGACTTGCCCACGTTGGGGCGTCCGACGACGGCGACGATAGGTTTCATCTGCTCTCCTTTAATGGGTAGGGTCAGCGGAATTAGTAGAGTCGGCAGGCACAATGCCAAGGATGTGCTCCAGGGTATCGAGCAGCTCATGCGGCATGGTCGACACCACATGAACCTCGGCGCCGCGACTGGTAAGGCTTGCGAGTAAATCGTCACGATGATACTCGTCAAGCGTCATGCCGTCAGCGTTGAACATGAGCTTAGGCACAAAGAGCATAACCCCCGACAGATCTTGGGGCAGCTGCTCCAAGATGTCACACGCGACGATGAGGCCGGTCACGTCCACGTTGCCGCCAAAGTAGCGGTTCTTGATGGCCGTGACAGTGCCGGCGAGTCCCTGGGGCGACTCCACAAAGCGGGCCACCGTGTCGCGTGCGCTGGCGCCCGAGAGGCACAGCAGGTGCTGGCTGCGGGCGGCGATGGCCTCGCGGACGCGGGCCAGACGCTCGGTATCGGCGGCAAGCACGTCGTCGGTCTCGTCTAGATACGAGCGGATCATGCCGATGCCGTCGTAGTACTGCGGGTAACCGTCGTAAAAGTCCGCCTCGGGAGGATCGATGCCGGCGTCCAGATAGAACTCGTCGCTCATCTGGAAGGTGTGGCGGCCAAAGCGCTCGAAGGCACGGTCCTGGTAGGGACGGATCATGGCAATGGTCTCGCGCGCCAGCTCGGGCTTGTCGCTGTAGGACCAGCTAAAACGGTTCTGATGCTTGGTAAAGCCGAGCGGCACGATGCCCAGGCTTGTGATTTGCTCGTGCTCCTCGCAAAAGCGCAGGGTCTTTTCCAGCTCCTCGCCGTCGTTCATGCCGGGGCACAGCACAATCTGCGCGTGAATCTCGATGCCGGCGGCCATGATGGTCTCGAGTACGTCCATGCCTCGCTGAGCGTTACGGCCCATCATACGACGGCGGACGTCGGGGCTCACAGCGTGGACCGACACGTTCATGGGACTCATGTTGCGCTGGATGACGTTTTGCACGTCCTCGTCGGTGAGGTTCGTAAGCGTGACAAAGTTGCCTTGCAAAAAGCTTAGGCGATAGTCGTCGTCGCGAATATAGAGCGTGGAGCGGCCGCCCTTGGGGAGCATGGTCATAAAGCAGAACACGCAGGCGTTGACGCAGGTACGCATGCCGTCGAAGATGGGGCCATCGAACTCCAAACCCCAATCCTCGCCGGGAAAGCGGTCGAGCTCGACGGGGGTGACGGTGCCGTCGCGCGGGTCGAAAACCTCGAGCTCGACGGTATCATCGTCGGCCTCCCAGAGCCACACAATCATGTCGGTAAGCTGCTCACCGTTGACCGTGAGCACGCGCATGCCCGGCTCGATACCCACATCCCACGCGGGCGATTCGGGACGCACGTTCTTGACGAGCGCGCCCTCACCCGGCTCGGGGTCGCGGCTGCGCCCGTAATCGGCCACCTCGGCGGCGTATGCGGGTACGGTCTGGTCCATGGTTAGCGGCAAAGCTCCTTGATGCGCGTGACGGCGCGTTCGATGTGTTCTTGCGGGGTGGAGGCTCCGGCGGTGATGCCGATGTGGTGAGCGTCGGCAAACCACGCGGCCTGGAGCTCGGAAGCTTCCTCGATGTGATGCGTGCGCTCGCAGGCGTCTGCGCAAATCTGCGCCAGGCGGCGGGTGTTGCCCGAGTTCTTGCCGCCCACGATGACCATGCAGTCGCAGCGGTTGGCAAGTGTGGCTGCTGCCTGTTGACGCTCACTCGTGGCGGCGCAGATGGTGTTGATCACGCGCAGCTCCTGCACGCGCGGGGTGATAGCAGCCACGACCTCGGCGAGGTTCTGCGCAGTCTGGGTGGTTTGCACGACGAGGCCTACCTTGCCCTTGAGCGACAAGGCGGTGGCGTCGGCGGCACAGCTCACGACCTGTGCATCATTGCCGGCGTGGCCCAAGATGCCCTCAACCTCGGGATGGCCCGGCTCGCCTACGACTACCACGCGGTAGCCCTCGCGTACCAGGCGCTCGGCGGCCACATGGACCTTCTTCACGTAGGGACAGGTGGCGTCGACCACGGTAAGGCCGCGCTCGCGGGCAGCATCGATCACTTGCGGCACCACGCCGTGGGCGCGGATGATCACGGTACCGGTTGCGGCGCTATCCAGGTTCTCAGCCAGGCTAACGCCCGCCTCAGCGAGCTCGCGCACCACGATAGGGTTATGGATGAGCGGACCCAAGGTATGGACCTGAGTGCACTCCCCTGCCTGCGGCGCAGCGGCCAGCGCCATGTCGAGCGCACGCTGTACGCCGTAGCAAGTGCCGGCGTGGGCGGCGATCTCGATGGTAGGCGCGGTTGCCTGGTCGGACGCGGTCACGGCAGTGTTCGTCACGTTCTCGCTCATGGCTAGAACCTGCCCGGATGCTCGGCGCACAGGTCGTCGCGCATGGCGTAGACGCGGTTCATGGCCTCGGACTCAAACCAGGCCAGGCGCTCCGTGCGCTTAAGCCCGGCCGGCGCGTCCGAAAGCGAGACGGCCTTGCCGGCACGAATCCAGCACTTCTTGGGACGCATGAGCTTTTTGCCCGCGGGCGTGATGTCGGACCAGCCGCAGATGGCGAGCGGGTTGACGGGCGCCTTGCCCATCTGAGCGATGAGCGCAAAGCCGCCGTGGACCTCGGGCTTGATCTCGCGCGAGCGGATGCGCGTGCCCTCGGGGAAGATCAGGACGTCCTCGCCGCGCTGCAGCGCATGCTGGGCGGCGCGCAGGCACTTCATATCGGCAGTACCGCGCTCCACGGGGATGCCGCCAACGCGGCTAAAAGCCCAGCGCACAATCTTGCTCTTGGCGAACTCGGACTTAAAGATAGGGCGAATGCGGCGGCCGCCAAAGAACAGCGCCGTCTCCACGGCCAGCAGCTCGGCCATCGAGGTGTGGTTGCAGATGACAACGCTGCCGCGGCCGTCCTGGCGCTCAAACAGCAGATCGGCATCTTCGACCTTCCAACGCCACATGAGCTTGGAGAAGGCCCAAAGGATGGCCATGACTACGACGACGGTACCGCGGATGAGCGCCGGGAACTCGGCGTAGGGGGCGTTGTAATAGTCCTCGGGCGTCTGCTTAAACAGGCGCATGGGCTACCTCCTTTGGTTGATGAGGCCCTCGATAATGCGGACGACCTCGTCGATGGTATGGGCGGTGGAGTCAACGTGCACGGCGTTCTCGGCGGGCACGAGCGGCGCGACCTCGCGGCTGCTGTCAAGCTTGTCGCGCTGCTTAAGGGCGTCGAGAGTCTCGTCGACCTCGGCCTCGAGCTGCTCGGCAGTAAGCGGCTGGGCGTCGTTTTGGTGACGCTGCAGCACGCGGCGGCGGGCGCGCTCGCGCGGGTCGGCGGTCAGGAAGACCTTGACCTGCGCGTTGGGGAACACGACGGTTCCGATGTCGCGACCCTCGGCCACGATATCGCGGTCCTCAGCGGCTCGGCGCTGGTGAATGAGCATAGCGGCGCGCACGCCCGGGTAGGCCGAGACCTTGGATACGTTGGCGTCGACCTGCGGGGTACGAATGGCAGCCGAAGCGTCCTGGCCGTCAATGGTCAGGCGCGTATCCTCGCCGGTGCCGTTGGTAAAGCGAATCTCGATTTGCTTGGCGAGGGCGTCGATGGCCGTCTCGTCGTCCAAATCGATGCCGCGGTCGAGAGCGGCGAAGGTGACGGCGCGATACATGGCGCCCGTGTCGAGCTTGTTAAAGCCCAGCTGGCGGGCGATCTCCTTGGCGATGGTGGATTTGCCGGAACCGGCGGGGCCGTCGATGGCGACGATCATGCAATACTTCCTTTCGATGGTTGACGTGCTGGTATGGTTCGGGGCGCTGGGGCGCGGCGGGTTGCCTAGCCTGTGTAGCGCTCGCGGTAGGTGTTGCGCTTGGGTGCGGAGCCGTGGCTGCCGTGGTGACGCGTGCGGCTGGCGGGCGTGTCTTGGGGCTTGCCGCCGTTGCTCTTGGCGCTCGCCTGCTTGGGCGGCAAGCCGCCGGCCTTGAGGATCTGCACCTCGCGGTCGGTGAGCTCGCGCCACGAGCCCTTGGCCACGTCCTTGAGCTCCAGGCCGGCAAAGTTGCAGCGGTGCAGGCGGATCACCGGATGGTGGATCTTGCTCAGCATGCGCTTGACCTGGTTCTTGCGTCCCTCGCGGATGATGACCTCCACGGCGGTGGTACCGGGCTTTACGCCTTGCGGAGCCACGGCCTCTGCCTCGCGTGCGGTGATGATGCGGCAGATAGCCGGCTGGCACAGACCGTCGTCGAGCTCGATGCCGCGACGCAGCGGCGTAAGATCGTGGTCGGACAGCTGCCCGTCCACGAGCGCCTGGTAGGTCTTGTAGACGTGCTTGCTGGGGTGCAGTAGATCCTGCGATAGGTCGCCGTCGGTGGTAAAGAGCAAAAGGCCTGTGGTGTCACGGTCCAGGCGGCCCACCGGAAACAGGCCCGGAAATCGGTCGCGCGGGACCAGATCGGCCACGCAAGGGCGCTCCTGCGGGTCGCTCATGGTAGTGAGGTAGCCGGTCGGCTTGTAGAGCATCAGGTACACGGCGCCCTGGTTGAGCTTGACAGGCATGCCGTCGACCTCGATGTGATCGCGTTCGACGTCGACTTTGGTGCCCAGTTCGGTCGCGACCTCGCCGTTAACGGTCACGCGTCCGGCGGTCATCAGGTCCTCCGACCCGCGGCGGCTCGCCACGCCCGCGCGCGCCAAAAAGCGCTGCAGGCGCATGGTGTGCGGGTAGACAGGCTGGGCGTCGGCAGCGGGTACTGCGTTACCCATGGCGCGCGTCTCCCCTACTTCGTTAGTCCTCGTCATGTAAATCCTCCGAGGTCTTGTCGACGACCAGGGTCTCCAAGTCCTCGACTGCCTCAACATCTTCAAGATCGGTATCGAGCAGTTCGCGCTCTTCGTCCAGGTCCTCGGCCTGCTCCTCGAGCGTGGACTGAATGCTGCGGCCGCTCAGGCGCTCGCGGATAAACTGACGCGACTGCTCGTCGGGGGCAAACTGCTCCAGATCGGGCAGATCGCGGGTGGAGCGCAGACCGAACTTTTCCAAGAAGGCGTTGGTCGTGCCGTAAATGATGGCCTGACCGCGCTGGGGATCGCGGCCGAGCTCGCGCACCAGGCCCTTGTCCACGAGCGACGCGATGACGCCGTCGGAGTTGACGCCGCGGATGCCCTTGACCACCTCGCGCGTCACAGGCTGGTGGTATGCGATGACGGCCAGGGTTTCGAGCGCCGCCTGCGACAGCTTTTGCGTGTCCCAGCTCAGCACGTAGGCCTCGACCACGTCGTGGTAGGCGGGATGCGTAAACAGGCGCCAGCCGCCGGCGACCTCGCGCAGCTGAAAGCCGCGGTTGGCCTCCTCGTACTCAACCTTGAGCTCGGCGAGCAGCGATGCGCACTCGCCCGGGGCGATATCCAGCGCACCTGCCAGCGCGGGTGCGCTCACGGGGTCGCTCGACACCAGCAGCAGCGCCTCAAGGGCGCCTTTGAGGCTGTTTGCCTCCAGCGTGGAAATGGTTGACATGGTTGCGGCTCCTATTCGGTGAGCTCGGGGCCCTCGCCGGGCACGTATGCCTCGGCGCCCTCGACTCGGTTGATGCAGATGGTTCCGAAGATCTCGTCCTGGCTCAGCGTGAGCGAGCCGCGCTTGGCTAGCTCGAGCATTGCTAGGAAGGTAACGACGAGCTGCTCGGTGGTGGCGTCGCCGTCCAACAGCTCGCGGAAGGTGCAGGTTTGGTGCGTCATGGTAAAGCGGTCGACTGAGGCCACGGTCAGGTCGAGCGGCACGCGATGCGGTGCCACGTGCTCGGCCTCCAGCAAGAAGGTCTGTCGCTTGCCGTCCAGGTCGGCACAGATGACGGCCAGACCGCGCAGGGTGATGCCGGCCAGGTAGTCGGGCATGAGCCCCAGGAACTCGGGGTCGGGGCCGGCCACACGCGGGTGCATGCGGCTTTCGGCCTGCATGCGGGCACCGAGGGCCGCAGCCGCGCCTTTAAACTGCTTGTAGGCGATCAGGCGCTGGATCAGGACCTCGCGTAGGGCATCGCCGTCGAGCGTGCTGAGCTCCTCGAGGTCTTCGTCGAACTCGTCATCGTCGTCATCGGCTTTGCGCGGGGCCTCCTGCGGCACCAGAGAGGCGGCCTTGATGTCCAAAAGGGTTGCCGCGACCAGCAAAAAGTCGCTCGCCACGTCCAGGTCTAGCGCCTCGATGCGCTCGGCCTCGGCAAGGTACTGCTCGGCCACCTCGCTAATGGAGATGGCGCTGATATCTACTTTTTGGCGGGTCACCAGCTGCAGCAGCAGGTCGAACGGTCCGCTGTAGACCTGCGTCGACACGCGATACGACATCTTCGACCTCCTTTGACGGCGCCTTCGCGGCGCGGTTTGGGTGCATGTTACGACCGTTTTGCACGGTCGACCTGTAAGTTTACCTTAGATGCCGGCGATTGCGAAGTTGAGCAGCTGCTCAGCAAGCGGATACACGGTAACGTCGAAATAGCGGCCGATCACGTCGATGCCGGTCCACATGGGCAACAGGTACAGAACCAGGATGAGGATGGGCATAGCGTATTTCTGCAGACGGTAATAGTTGTTGAGCGCCTTGCCTTTGAGGAACGGTACGATGATCGACGAGCCGTCGAGCGGCGGGATCGGGATGAGGTTGAAGAACGCGAGCGACAGGTTGACCACGATAAAGGTGGCGCCGAAGTTCATGATCTGGGACGCCACGGCAAAGGACATGCTGGCGTAGAGGTTGCCGTACATTGCGTGCATGAGGGCGGCCGCGAGGCACGCGAGCGCGATGTTCGATGCGGGGCCGGCTGCGCTCACTAGGACCTCGTCACGCTTGGGGTGCTTGAGGTTGTTAAGGTAGACGGGCACGGGCTTGGCGAAGGCGAACACCGGGCCGCCGGCCGCGAGCATGAGCAGCGGCAGGATGATGGTGCCAAACGGGTCGATATGGTTAAGCGGGTTGAGCGACACGCGGCCGCGCGAACGGGCCGTCTTGTCGCCGAGCGCCCAGGCCGCGGCGGCGTGTGCGCTCTCGTGGATCACGATGCCCACGATGACGGCGACGGCGCTGGCGAGCAGGTTCATGAGGTAGCTGCTGGACATGGCGCTCCCCTAGCGGACGCGACGCGAGGCGCGCGTGAGCAGGTAGTCGATCACAAACAGGATCACGGCGACGGTGGCGTAATCCAGGCGGAACACGCCGCCAAATGGCGACGTGATGACGCCGTAGCCGGCGATGACGCTCGGCAGCGCGCGCGAAAGCTCAACGACAAAGCCGACGATCTGCAGCTTGGCGGTGAGGCCGCTAAAGCACAGCAGCACGGTCATCGCGCTCATAAAGATGCCGCAGATGCGACAGGCGATGGCGATGATGCTCATCGCCACGGCAGCGGCCTTACGAGAGTTCACGCGCGGTCTCCTCTTCGATCTGGGTGGAAAGCTCCAGCCATTCGTCCTCGAGCTTGGGTAGCTCTTGCTTAAGGCCGTTATATTCCCCCAGCGCGGCGTTGAACTTGTCTTGATCGGCATAAAGCTCTTCGCTTGCCATCAATTCCATAAGCTCGTCATAGCGGACACGCTTTTTGTCGAGCTCCGTCTCGATCTTCTTGAGCTGGTTGCGCACGCCCTTGAGTTTTTTATTGAGCGCGGCGCGGGCTTGGGCCTCGGCGCGCTTTTGCTCCTTGGTCTTTTTGCCCTCGGCAGGCTTAGGCGCCGCGGCGGGGGTGTCGGCCTGGGCGGCGCTTGCCTTGGCGGACTTGGTCGTGGCCGGCGCGCTCTCCGTGGACGCCTCGGCGGCGGCGCGGGCTGCGAGGTCCTCGCGCTTGTAGAGGTAGTAGTCGTAGTCGCCGTCGTAGACCGTGACCTTGCCGTCGCGGATGTCGATGACGCGGTTGGCCACGGCGCGTACCAGGTGCTCGTCGTGGCTGATCAGCACGATGGTGCCGGGGAAGTTTTGCAGGGCGTTCTCGAGCATATCCACCGAGTCGATGTCCAAGTGGTTGGTGGGCTCGTCCAGGCACAGGAGCGCCTCGGGGGCCACAAGCATCTTTGCCAGGGCCAGACGCGCCTTTTCACCGCCGGAGAGGACGCGTACCTGCTTTTCGATTGCGTCGTTGTCGCTAAACAGGAAGGCACCCAGCAGGCTGCGCTGCTGCGGCACGGTCCACTTGGGCGTGACGGTGTCGATCTCTTGCAGGACGGTGTTGGACTCGGTCATGCCCTCGAGCGCGTGCTGGGCATAGTAGGCGACGCCGACGTTGGTGCCCAGATCGCGGGTGCCGGTGGTGGGCGGCTCCAGGCCGGCGAGGATCTTCATGAGCGTGGACTTACCGGCGCCGTTGGGGCCGACGAGCGCCACATGCTCGCCGCGGTAGAGCTTGAGGTCGATGTCGCTGTAGATGTGCTTGTCGCCGTAGGACTTGGCCACGCCCTCGAGCCCCACGACCATGTCGCCGGAGCGCGGCGGGTCGGGGAACTTAAAGTCGATGTGCTTGTGGCCCTCGGGTAGGATGACAAGCTCCTTTTTGATCTGCTCGATCTTGCGGATGCGCTCCTGAGCCTGGGCAGCCTTGGTGGGCTTGTAGCGGAACTTGTCAACGAAGACCTGCATATGGGCGATGTCGCGCTCCTGGGCGGCGCGCTTGGCGCGCATCTGCTCCAGGTTGTCCTCGCGCTGCTTGAGGTAGCTACTGTAGTTGCCGGTGTAGGTGGTCACGCGGCGGTTTTCGAGAGCGGCGACATGGTCGACGCAGGCGTCCATGAAAGCGCGGTCGTGGCTGACGATGAGCACGGCGCCATCGTAGTTGGCGATAAAGCCGCGCAGCCACTGGACGCTTTCGAGGTCCAGGTGGTTGGTGGGCTCGTCCAGAAGCAGCAGGTCGGGGTGACGCAGGAAGAGCTTGGCCAGCGCGATGCGCATCTGCCAGCCGCCCGAGAACTCGGAGCACGGGCGCTCAAAGTCGGTGACCTTAAAGCCAAGGCCGGACAGGATCTTGCGGGCGTTGCTCTCGAGCTCGTAGCCGCCCAGGTGCTCAAAGCGGTCCTGGACCTGGCCGTACTCGTTAAGGAGCGCGTCAACGTCCTTGCCCTGTTCGGAGAGCTCAGTGATCTGGGCCTGCAGCTCGTTGGCGCGCTCGCCCATGCGGCGGATTTCTTTGGCGGCGGCCATGACCTCAGCGAGGATGGTGGTGTCCTTTTGTTCCAGATTAGTTTCCTGCTCTAGGTAGCCCACCTGGCAGTCCTTTGCGTACTGGACCTGGCCGGAGTCGGGACTGTCGATGCCCATGATGATTTTGAGCATGGTGGTTTTGCCGGCGCCGTTGGGGCCCACGAGCGCGAAGCGCTCGCCGGGGTTGATCTGGAAGGACGCGCCGCTAAAGAGGACGCGTGCGCCGAAGCTTTTTTCGATCTTGTCGACCAGGAGGATCATGGTGCCGCCTTTGACCTTGTGTGCCAATATGAAAAAAGGCCCCAACTTGCGTTGGAGCCTCATTCAATGCTCGGGTGGAGACGAGGGGGATCGAACCCCTGACCTCTTGACTGCCAGTCAAGCGCTCTCCCAGCTGAGCTACGCCCCCGTGCGAAGAAGTACTATACGGGAACTCGGACCACGATGCAAGGACAATTTTGGAAAAACTTTCCGGGGGCGCGTCCAGGGCGTCTGGGCCCCTCGATGCCCGAGTAAGCCCGCGGGGCCGATGCGGGCGGG
>NZ_QSBK01000028.1:0-575 GCF_003465685.1 Collinsella sp. AF04-24 | reverse complement strand
CCCCCGGGCCCCCCGCCACGAAACCGGCTCATCTGCTACGTTTGGGCGACATCCCCCGACCATGGCGTCTCGGGCAAAAATAAAACCGCAGGTAGACGGCCTGCGGCTTTCGCGAAATGCGGGGTATGGTCGAGGGGTCGGGCTTAAACGTAGTAGATGGGCCGGTTTCGTGGCGGCGGCATCGCAGGCAGCCGACCGAGGGCGCCCGGAAATGAGCAAGCAGGCTATTTGCAAGTGAAAACTAATGCCATGAATAAGAAAACAGGCCAGACATATTGCCTGACCTGTTGAAAAACCTGGTGGGCCCTCCGGGATTCGAACCCAGAACCCAGGGATTATGAGTCCCCTGCGCTAACCGTTGCGCCAAGAGCCCTTATAAAGTGGCACTTGCAGTTGGGGTGGCAGAACAGCCTCCAACGCTTTGAACCACGTCGTGAAATACTACCATGCACGCGGCGCCCGTTCAACGCACGATCTTGTCGACCAGGAGGATCATGCTGCCGCCTTTGACCTTGTGTGCCTATATGAAAAAAGGCCCCAACTTGCGTTGGAGCCTCATTCAATGCTCGGGTGGA
>NZ_QSBK01000027.1:0-32910 GCF_003465685.1 Collinsella sp. AF04-24 | reverse complement strand
CTGCTCGCACGGAGAGCACATTAAGTGCTCTCCGGCTCGTGCGGAACTCGCGATCGACTTCGCATGCCGCCGGGCAGCCGGGGCCGACGCGAGGTTCAAGATTGTCAAAAAAGCGGTCGGCGCGCAGTGCGCTGACCGCCGATATATGGGGTCTGATATTTTCTACCAGCTAGTTCCTCTTACTCGTCTAGGAGATCCTCTGGCATGTCGTTGCCGTCGCCTAGATCGACAGGGGTTTCTTCGGGGGCAGAGCCGTCTTCTGTGGCTTCGCCTTCGGGCTTCTCCTTGGCGGCCGTCATGCGAGCTACGGCGCAGATGCGGTCGTTGTCGTCGACGGTCATCATCTTGACGCCCTGGGTGGCGCGGCCGGTCTGGCTGATCTCGTCGGTCTTGACGCGAATGACCGTCGCGCCCTCCGTCACGATGAACAGCTCGTGCTGCGGGCCCACCGTCTTCATGGCCGCGAGGTTACCCTTACGCTCGGTCATTTGGATGGTGTAGACGCCCTGGCCGCCGCGATTCTGCTCCGGGTAGTCCGCGACCGGCGTGCGCTTGCCGTAGCCGCGCTCGGTGATGACGAACAGATCGCCGTTGCCGTTAGTGACTTCCATGCCCAGAACGCTCACGCCGTCCTTCATGCTAATGCCGCGAACGCCGCTGGTATCGCGACCGGTAGCGCGTACCTGCTCCTCGGAGAACATGATCGCCTTGCCCGCGGTGGTGGCCAGGATAATCTTGTCGCCCTCGCGCACGCGGCGCACGTTCAGCAGCGCGTCGTCGTCACGCAGGTTGATAGCGATCAGGCCGTCGCGACGGCTGCGGTCATATGCGCTCATCACGGTCTTCTTGACCATGCCGCTCTTGGTGGCAAACATCAGGTACTCGTCGGCCGGGAACTCGCGGCAGCTGATGACGCTCGCAATCTTCTCGCCTTCCTCGAAGGGCAGCAGGTTGACGATCGCGGTACCGCGCGCCTGGCGCGTACCCACCGGCAGCTCGTGCACCTTCAGGCGATAGACCCTGCCCTTGCTCGAGAAGAACAGCACGTACTCGTGCGTGGACGCGATGAACATCTCGTCGATAACGTCGTCCTCTTTGAGGTTGACGCCCGATACGCCCTTGCCGCCGCGCTTCTGGGCGCGGTAGGCAGCCACCGGGATACGCTTAACGTAGCCGGTATGGGTGATGGTCACGACCATATCCTCGTCGGCGATGAGGTCCTCGACATCCAGGTCCTTCTCAACCTGGCTGATCTCGGTGCGGCGCTTGTCGCCAAACTTCTTGGAGATCTCGCGCATCTCTTCCTTGATGACGCCCAGGATCTTCTCCTCATGCGCCAGCAGGTCCTCGTAGTAGGCGATGGCGCGGCGCAGGCCGTCCAACTCTTCTTGGATCTTGTCGCGCTCCAGGCCGGTCAGGCGGCGCAACTTCATCTCGAGGATGGCCGTGGTCTGTTCGGGCGTAAAGCCAAAGCGCTCGATCAAGCGGCTGCTGGCCTCGGAGTCGGTCTGCGAGGAGCGGATGATGCTAATGACCTCGTCGATATGGTCGAGAGCCATCAGATAACCCTCGAGGATATGCGCGCGGGCTTGGGCCTTCTTAAGGTCGAAGCGGGTGCGGCGGGTGACGACGTCGACCTGGTGGTCGATGTAGTGCTGCAGCATCTCACGCAGGCTCAGGCATTTGGGAACGCCGTTGACGAGCGCCAGGTTGTTGGCGCCAAAGGTCGTCTGCAGCGAGGTGTACTTATACAGGTTGTTGAGCACGACCTGCGGAATGACGCCCTTCTTGAGCTCGATAACCAGACGGATGCCCTTCTGGTTGGACTCATCGCGCATATCCGAGATGCCCTCGATGCGCTTGTCGTTGACGAGCTGGGCAATCTTCTCCTGCAGGGTGCCCTTGTTGACCATGTAGGGAATCTCGGTGAAGACCAGGCGACTGCGACCGGTCTTGGTGGACTCAACGTGTGCCTTGGCGCGCACGGTAATGGAGCCGCGGCCGGTCTCGTAGCTCTGCTTAATGCCGGCGCTGCCCATGATGATGGCGCCGGTGGGGAAGTCCGGACCGGGCATGATCTGCATGAGCTCGTCGACGGTGGCGTCGGGGTTGTCGATCAGGTAGCAGGTGGCCTCGATCGCCTCGGTGAGGTTATGCGGAGCGATGTTGGTGGCCATGCCGACGGCGATGCCCTGGCTGCCGTTGACCAGCAGGTTGGGGAAGCGCGCAGGCAGCGCCACGGGCTCGGCGAGTGATTCGTCGTAGTTGGGCTGCCAGTCGACGGTATCCTTCTGCAAGTCACGCAGCAGTTCCATGGCGGGCTTTGCCAGGCGGCTCTCGGTGTAACGCATGGCGGCGGCGCCGTCGCCGTCGATGTTACCGAAGTTGCCGTGACCGTCGATGAGCGGCGTGCGCATGGAGAACCACTGTGCCAGGCGGACCATGGCCTCGTAGACCGCGGAGTCACCGTGCGGGTGGTACTTACCGATAACTTCGCCGACCGTCCAAGCTGACTTCTTGTGCGGGCGGTTGGGGTAGATGCCGCTCTCGTTCATCGCGTACAGAATGCGGCGGTGCACCGGCTTTAAGCCATCGCGCACGTCCGGTAGGGCACGCGCCGTGATAACCGACATTGAATACTCGATGAACGATTGCTTCATCTCGCGACCGAACTCCGAAATCTGGAGCTGGCCGCCGTTGATATCCTCGCCGGCCGAGGCGCCGCGATCGACTTCGCCAAAGCTCTCCTCGAGCTCGGCGTCGTCTTCTTCCTCATCATCATCGGCATCGGGGTTATAGGCGTCCGGATCGCCGTCCTCGCCCTGCTCAGCACGGGCAAGCAGGCGCTTCAGATCATCGGGCATACCGGCATCGCCGGCCTCGTCCATACCCTCGTTATTGTTGATATCGTCTGCCACGTTACCTCCTCTTAAGCGTCAAGGAAACGCGCGTCATGCGCATGTTTTTCAATGTACTCGCGGCGATAGCCGACCTCGGAACCCATCAGCTCGCGCACGGCGCGGTCTGCCACCACGGCGTCCTCGATCGACACGCGCTGCAGGATGCGGGTCTTGGGGTCCATCGTCGTCGAGGCAAGCTGCTTGGGGTCCATCTCGCCCAGGCCCTTGTAGCGCTGGACGGTATAGCCCTTGCGCTTTTTGGTGATCTTGCCGTCCTTGGCCTTGCCGTCCTCGTCGTTATCGTCGGGGTTCAGGCCCAGGCTCTGGATGGTGTCGCGCAGGATCTCGTCTTCGGGCTGGCGGCCGTTGGGATACACGTAGTGGATCTTGTTGCGCACCTTAATGCCAAAGATGGGCGGGCAGGCAACATAGACGTAGCCGGCATCGATCAGCGGACGCATGTACTTGTAGAAGAATGTCAGCAGCAGGATGCGGATATGCGCGCCGTCGACGTCTGCATCGGTCATGATGATGATCTTGTGGTAGCGCGCCTTGGTGATATCGAAATCGCCGCCGTCGCCGGCACTCGTCGTGACGCCGCAACCGATCGCGGTAATCAGCGACTGGATGGTGTCACTCGAGAACGCGCGATGGTCACCAACGCGTTCGACGTTCAAAATCTTGCCGCGCAGGGGCAGAATCGCCTGGATGTCTCGGCGGCGGCCGTCCTTGGCCGAACCGCCTGCCGAGTCGCCCTCTACAATGAAGAGCTCGGTCAGCTCGGCATCGCGCACCGAGCAGTCGGCGAGCTTACCGGGCAGGGACGCCGTCTCGAGCAGGCTCTTGCGGCGGGTCGCCTCGCGCGCCTTGCGGGCGGCGTTGCGCGCCTTGCAGGCCTGTTGCGCCTTCTTGACGATCTCGCGAGCGGGCTTGGGATGCTCCTCCAAGTAATCGGCGAGGCCGTCGGTCACGATCTTGAGCGTGAGCGCGCGCATATAGGAGCTACCGAGCTTGGCCTTGGTCTGGCCCTCAAACTGCGGGTCGGGCAGCTTGACCGAGATAACGGCCGAAAGGCCCTCGCGTACATCGTCGCCGGTCAGGTTGGCGTCTTTTTCCTTGAGCAGGTTCTGTTTGCGCGCGTAGTCGTTGATCACGCGGGTGAGCGCGGTGCGGAAGCCCTCAAGGTGCATGCCGCCCTCGGGAGTGTAGATGTCGTTGGCAAACGACATGACGTTCTCGCCGTAGCCGCTATTCCACTGCAGGGAAACCTCGACCTCGCCCATCTTGGCCACGGGAGCGTCCGGGTCCGATTTGCCCTCGATGTAGATGGGCTCCTTAAAGGCCTCGGGGACGTCCTTGCCCTCGTTGAGGAACTTGACGAAGTCGATGATGCCGCCCTCGTAGCAAAACTCCTCCACGTGGGGAGTCGCCTCGCGCTCGTCGGTCAGCACGATCTTGAGGTTCTTATTGAGGAACGCCGTCTCCTGCAGACGGTTGTGCAGCGTATCGAAATCGTAGATGCAGGTCTCGAAGATCTCGTCGTCGGGCCAGAAGGTGACGGTGGTACCCGTCGAATCCGAGGTGCCCACGACCTCCATCTTCTTGACGGTCTTGCCGCGCGAGAACTCCATCTCGTAGGTGTTGCCATCGCGACGAACCTGAACGACCACGCGCTTGGACAGTGCGTTGACGACGGAGATGCCTACGCCGTGCAGGCCGCCCGAGACCTTATAGGCCGAGTTATCGAACTTACCGCCGGCGTGCAAGATCGTCATAACGACCTCGAGCGTCGGGATCTTTTTAACAGGGTGCTCGTCGACGGGGATGCCGCGCCCGTTGTCGACGACCGTGATGGAGTTGTCGGCGTGGACCGTCACCTGGATCTCGGTGCAGAAACCGGCCATGGCCTCGTCGACGGAGTTGTCAACGATCTCCCACACCAGGTGATGCAGACCGCTGGCGCTCGTCGAGCCGATATACATGCCCGGGCGCTTACGAACGGCCTCGAGACCTTCGAGAATCTTAATCTCGCCGCCATCGTAATCGTTTTCGTTTGTCACACGTCCTCCTTCAGTCAAGAAAATGTGTACAGCCTTACTAGTTTATCGTAAAAAAATACCCTCGGGACCGAGGGTATTTGGCTCTACAAGGCCACCAGATGCGATTTAAGGCTCTTTTTTGCTTTGCACGCCCTTGGCCCACTCGGCACTGGCTCTCATGGCATTCTCGAGGGCCTCGCGCAGTTTTTGGTCTTCGATGGGCGCCACCTGGCGCTCGATCTCGGTGCACTCGGCCTCACTTAGGTCGGCGTGCGGGGCCGGCGGGCGCTCGGTCGTCGCCGGGCGCAGGCGCTCCTTGGCGGCGGGCGGCGTGTGACCGGGCGCGGTGGTTTTGAACACCAGGCCGTCCACATGCGCACCGGCGCGCTCCATGCGCGCGCGGATGATCTCGCGCAACAGCGTCATTTCCTGCGTCCACGAGGGCGAGTCGAGATACACCAGCAGCTCATTGGACTCGGGCAGGTAGCGCAGCCCCGTCACATGCCGCCCCTCGCGCGTGCCCGAGCACACCGCGTTCCATGCGCGATAGACCGTGCGCGACTCCTCGGCGGCCTCCATCTGCGCACGGCGCTCAGGTGTCGCGGCCGCCAGGATGCGCTGGCGCTCTGCGTTCAAAAACCCGCTGAAGGCGACTGTCTCGCTCTCGCGCTCGTAATTAGCACGTCTCACCCATGCTCACCACCTTGGCTCGATTAAGCAGGTCATCGGTAAAGTACCCCAGGTTGGTCGTGGTTATGACCGTCTGGATATCATCGCCGATCAGCCGCAGGAAAGCGCCGCGACGCTCGCCGTCGAGCTCGCTCATCACGTCGTCCAAAAGCAGCAGTGGGGCGGTGCCCAGGACATCGCGAGCCACGGCAACCTCGGCCACCTTCCAGGACAGCACCAGCGTGCGCTGCTGTCCTTGGCTGGCAAATGAACGGGCGGAGCGACCCGCCACGGTAAACTCAATCTCGTCGCGATGCGGTCCCACCAACGTCACGCCGCGGCGAATTTCCTCGTCGGCATGCTCGTCAAGGGCGGCCAGCATGCGCTCGTACGCCCAACCCTTCAGCTCTTCGCGATCCTCGACCTGGGGCAAAGCCCCCAGCGTGGACGCATAGGTCACGTTGGCGGCCTCACCTGACGCTACTTGCCCGTAGGCAGTGTGCACATGGCCCGCCAGCCGGTCGAGCAGGGCCAACCGGTGCACGAGCAGGGCCGAGCCCGCGCGGGCAATCGAATCGTTCCACGCGCCGAGCATCTCGCGGCAGCACCAGGTCTCCTTGAGCAAGGCGTTACGCTGGGTCACGCAGCGCCCATAGGTGCTCGCAAGATCGGCATAGCGTGCGCTCAGTTGCATGCCAAAGTCATCGAGGGCGGCGCGGCGCACACTGGCGCCACGCTTAACCATGTCCAGATGGTCGGGGCAAAACAGCACGCTCGGAAGAACCCCGCGCACACCGGCGGCAGAGCATCTCTTGCCGTTGCGGCTAAACGAGCGCTTACCGTCCTCCGCGCTCAATCCCATATCAAGCACGCGGCCGTCGCCCTCGAGCCTCAGCTCGATCTTGCACGAGCCCACGCCGTCATGGACGAGCTCGGCTGCGGTCGGATGCCTAAACGAGGCGCCGCTCGTCAGCAGCTGCAGCGCCTCTATGAGATTGGTCTTTCCCGCCGCGTTGGGTCCCGCAAGTATCGTCACGCCCTCGTCCAGGGCAAGGTGATAGCTATCGAAGCTGCGGTAGTGCGCGACGGAAAGATCGCGGGCGAACATGGTCATGGCGCAGCGCTAGATGCGGACCGGCATGACCAGGTACAGGTAGTTGATCTTGTCGTAGGACTTAAAGATGCCCGCCTGCGAGTAGCTCTTGAGCTCCAGCGTGATCTCCTTCTCCTTGGACAGGGCATTGAGGCAGCCGAAGATGTAGTGGTAGTTGAAGGCGATGGTACCCGACTCGCCCTCAGCCTCGACATCGATCGTCTCCTGCGCAAGGTCCTGGTCATTGGAAATGGAGGACAGGCCCATCTGCCCGTTCTCGACATCGATCTCGAACTTGACGGCGGGGTTGGCGCTCGCGATAACGGCCACGCGCTTGAGGGCGGCGTTAAAGGCGGCGACATCGATCTTGACGCTCGTCACGCACGAATCGGGGATGAGCTGCTTGTAGTTGGGGTACACGCCCTCGATGCGACGCGACACGTAGGTGGTGTTGCCGGCCTCGAAGACGACCTGGGTGTCGGTAGCCCCGATCATGATGGTCGCCTGGCTGGCCATGATGTTCAGCGCATCGTTAAAGGCGTCAGCCGGAACGTTGAGCTCAAAGGAGCCCTCGAGGGTCGAGGTCTCGACCTGCGTATCGCACACGGCCAAGCGGAAGGAATCGGTCGCCACCAGGCGTACGGTGTTGTTCTCGACCTTCATGTGCACGCCGCCCAGGATGGGGCGAGCCTTGTCGGTCGAGGTGACGCGCCACACGCGGCCGACCATTTCGGACAAGACATCGGTCGGCAGCTCCACGGCACTCTCGATGGCATAGGCCGGAAACTCGGGGAAGTCATTGGCATCGAGCGTGTTCAGCCTAAAAGAGCTCTTCTCGCAACCAATCAGCACCTGGCGCTCGGACAGCTCAAAGGTGACCGGGGCATCGGGGAGGGTCTTGGTGATATTGGAGAGCACCTTACAGGGGATAACCATCTCGCCCTCTTCTTCGACATGCGCCGCGATGCGATGACGGATCGAGATAGTGTAGTTAGAGGTCTGGAATTCCAAGATGCCGTCTTGGGCCTTAACGAGCACGCCCGACAGGATGGGAAGGGTGGATGCCGAAGCGACACCCTTCATAACGACGCCGATGGCTTGTGTAAGCGAGCTCTGGCTGACGGTGAACTTCATCTTTTAATACCTTTCTATAGATATAAATATCTTAATAATAGTAATAGCACTGACGAAACTGTTGATTACTCCCAAAGACGCAGGTCAGACCAAGAAAGAGAATCGACAGCAACCTGTGTGCAACAGGGGTGGTTTTCCACGTTCAAAACCTGCGCAAAACTTTTCATCACCGCGGGTTGGGTTTTAGACACCTTATGCCCGTGGTTTCGACAAGTTTTCAACAGGTGTCTCTATTTCCCTACGAGCGCAGTGTAATTTTATCGCGCAGCGACTTGAGGTCTTCGGTGACGGTGCGGTCTTCCTGGATCATCTTCTGGACCTTTTTGTAACTCGTGCTGACGGTCGAGTGGTTGCGGTTGCCAAATTCGGCGCCCACCGCCGTGGTCGTCATCTCGCACATCTCGATGGCCAGGTAGATAGCGATATGGCGTGCTTTGGCGATATTGGCGTTGCGACGCGGGCCGATGAGCTCCTCGTGCGTCACGCCGTACTGCTCTTCGATGACGGACTGAACCGTCTGGACGTTGATCTTTTTGGCCGATGTGTCAAAGTACTGGCTGGCGATGGCGTCGATATCGTCAAAGGTGAGCTCCCCGCCCTCGCGCTCGCGGTCGCCCGCCTCGCCGGCGCAGCGCTCGCAAAAGCTCTCGAGTTCGCGGATGTTGGTGCCCGAGACCTCGGCCATGTGTTTAAAGTGCTCGTCGGTTAGGTGCCCGCCGTCGCCCCCATAGGCCGCCAGCAGCGAGTCGTCGCCTGCCTCGGGAGCGGCGACGATGGTGTTCTCGTAATAGCGCTGCAAGATCTTGTATTTCATTTCGTAGCTGGGCTCTGCGACCAGGCAGAGCATGCCGGCGTTGAAGCGGCTGGTCAGACGCTCGTCCATGCTCAGGTCCTTGGGGGCGCGGTCTGCCGCGATGACGACCTTCTTGTTGTTGCGGATGAACTCGTCCATGAGCTGGAAAAAGTAGTCCACGCTCGCGCGCTTGCCGATGATGTTTTGGATGTCGTCGATGATGAGCACGTCCACGCCGTGGTACGCCTGCATGATGGGGGCGTTGCTCTTCTTTTGGCGGTCGAACTCGGTCATCAGGTCGTCCAGATATGCCTGGGAGTTGGCATACTTGACCTTGATCTCGGGCGACTTTTCGGCGAGCTCGTTTTTGATGGCAAGCAGCAGGTGCGTCTTGCCCAGGCCCGATTTGCCGTAGATGAACAGTGATGTGCACGTGCCCCGCTCGTCCGCGAGGGCGGCAAACTTGAGTGCCGAGCGATAGGCATGGCTGTTCTCGGGGCCGTAGACAAAGTTCTCAAAGGTAAATTTTGAGTTCGCGGCGAGCGGGGCTCCATCCGTATTCTGTTCGGCCGGCGCGGTCGGTGCTGGCATGGGTGAAGCGGGGGTCGCAGCTTGCGTGGATTTAGTCGGCGCTCCGCCCTTCATCTGGTTCATCATGCGGCGAAAATCATCGGCCGAGAGCGTGTTCTTGATTGCAATGCCCGAATCCGCGCCCGTCGTTGCGTCGTGAGCGATGGGCATGTGCGTGACGGGTGCGTTCGTTGACGTCGCCGCCGCGGTCGGCAACGGTGCCATGGTTTCACGGGAAACATCGCTGTGCTGGTGCTCGATTGTCGGCACGTCGCCTGCGGAGGCCGGCACCGCCGGGGAAGCTGCGGGAGCCGTGGCAGGCGCCGTCGCGGCAGCGGATTCCGTCGCGGCGCCTTGCGGTGCCACGATGTCGAGCGCGATCGGTGCAAAGGCGATTTCTTCCAGATAGGCCTCAATGGTCGGCTGATGCTTTTTGAGCTGCGCGATGGCAAAGCGCGAGGGGGCCTCGATCGTGAGCGTATCTTCGGTCAGGCTTATGGCGCGCGATTGCCCCAGCATGTTGATGAGGCGTGCATCTCGGCCGTCGCGCTGGCAAAAGGCGATGGCATCCCCCAGGATGATGCTTGCTTCCTCGTCCACTGTCTCTCCCGTTCTTTAGCTCTGAGCTCGCACGCGAGCGGCGCCGAGTTCGGTCAGATGGTATTTCTGGCCATGCTTGATGACCAAGCCGGCCTGCGCCAAGTCATTGAGCGTGCGTGACCAAGTGGGGGCCGAGTTTCCAAACGCCCTCGCCAGATCGGTGGCACCGCACGCTTGATTTTGCGCCAGATAGCCCAGCGCGGCGTTGCCGCGATCGCTTACGAACACGTCCGGTTGTGGCTGCGCATACTGATTTGCTGCATTAGGATACATCATTTGAGCTGCTGGTTGTTGAGAACTCTGCATCGGCGGCATTTGCTGTTGAAAACTTTGAGGCCACTGGTGGTAAGGCTGCGGAGGCATCTGCTGGGCCCAGGGGTTGTACTGCTGCTGCGTCATCTGCTGGTACGGCTGCTGATATCCCTGCTGGTACTGCTGCGGGAACTGCTGGCCATACCCCAGTGGCGGCATCTGCTGATATGGATATCCCTGTTGGTACGGCTGATAGCCCATTTGCTGGCCACCCGGTGCCCCCGTCGCCTGCTGCATTGCTGCTGTATCCTGATCCGCCAGCGGCATGGCCTCTGGCACGTTTGGCGGCATCGACATCGACGCCGCCTGGGGCTCTTGTGTAGGAAGCATTCCGGGCTGCTGCATCTGTCCCACGCGGGGCTGCATCTGTTGCGTTGCCATGGGCTGCTGCGCAAAAGCCCCCGGCAGGGGATATGCGGGCTGCTCCGTCTCGGGCCGCACGGCAGCACCGCGCCCGCCGGCGCGTTCGATTTCCTGCACGCGTTTAGGGTCCAGGCTTACCGTAACCACGGTGCCGTTGCCCATGTTGTCCTCGATGGACACGGCCCCGCCGGCGTTTTCCAAATACTCCTGCACCATGGGAAACCCTGCTCCGGTTCCACGGATATAGCGCTTCATCTTGCTGTTTGCGCTGGTAACGCCAAAGTCGAAAGCGCGCTCCTTGTCGTCGATGCCGGGTCCTTGATCAGCAAAGCGGATGGTGTCTCCGCCGTCCAGAATCGAGATGATGGGCTCGGCAAAGTGTGCGTGGATAAAGTTTTCGACAATCTCGCGGATGACCATGAGCGAGATGTGGCCACCTTGCTCTTTCATACACTGGTAGACGGTGTTGGTCGTCTCTTCCAAATACGTGCGGACATCTTGCGGATCAATGACGATCACACGCGGTGTCGACAGCATGTCGTCATAGACGGCGATGCGCGCGGCGTACATGGCTTTTGGCGCCTGCGTGGTCGTCTGCTCGCCTTCCTTACGCTCTTCGCGCACGCCGGTGATGTGCTCGTTGTCGGGTGCCGGGTCTCCGGAATCGACCATGGTGTAAAAGTCGTCAGACATGCCGCTCGCAATCTTTCAAAAGGTTTCGAACAAATAGTAGCTCACCGTGCAATGTTTCTCATCTTTCGACAACTTTTCAAAACCTGTTGAAAACTTTGGAAAACGGACGAAAAGTTCTCAACATTGCCAACATGACCTGTTGAAAAATCGATGAAATATCGTGAAAAGTTGCCATGCACCGCTAAATCGAGCTCGGCTTATGGGGGAACCGTGTGAACTGCGCAACCTTTTACCTTTGATTTCTTGACATTTGAACATTGATTTCCCTACAATCTTCAAGCTCACGTGTCTATATCTGCGTCCGCGCCCCCGCGGACACTCGAAATGCAGCAGGAGGAACTTAAGATGAAGCGTACGTATCAGCCTAATAAGCGTAAGCGTGCCAAGACCCATGGCTTCCGTGCCCGTATGGCCACCAAGGGTGGTCGTGCCGTGCTCGCCCGTCGTCGCGCCAAGGGCCGCAAGCGTCTCACTGTCTAGCAGCGATACACACATCTCGCATGAAGACTATTAAGTCTCGGCAAGATTTCGAGCATGTGTTCAGTCAGGGGCGTCGTTTCAATCACCCTCTGATTCGAATGACCATATGTGAATCGGTTGGCGAAGGCGACTCCGGAAGGGTCGCCTTCGTTGGTGCTAAACGGCTCGGTTGTGCTGTCGTGCGCAACCGTTCTAAGCGTGTGATGCGCGAGGCCGCCCGCAGCTGTGGATTTCCCGTTGCGGGTTATGACATCATCTTGTTCGCAACTCCCAAGACGAGGGTTTCCTCGCCGCAGGAGATGGACAATGCATTGCGTTCGCTTATGAAACGCGCCGGCGTTGCCGGGGAGGAGCGATGAGCAATCACGTTTTGCGACGTGTTGCCATCGCTCCTATTCGCATATATCAACAGGTTATTTCGCCCTTATTGCCTGACGCCTGCATTTATTACCCAACGTGCTCGCAATACGCCGTCCAGGCGATTGAGAAGTACGGTGTTTTGAGAGGCTGCTGGCTTGCCGTGAGGCGCATCGCTCGCTGCAATCCCCTGCACGTCGGCGGTTATGACCCTGTGCCCTAGCGGGCACTCGCTATCGGAGGAAAACTTACATGTGGGATTGGATCGTTAACATCCTTTTCGAGCTGCTCAAGCTCATCCAGACCTTTGCGGTCGACTGGGGCCTGTCCATTATCATCCTGGTGGTCATCATCCGTCTGCTGCTGACGCCGCTTATGCTCAAGTCGACTAAGTCGACGGCACGCATGCAGGTGCTGCAGCCCAAGATGCTCGAGATCCAGGAGCGCTATGCCGACGATCCCCAGCGTCAGGCCGAGGAAATGCAGAAGTTCTACAGCGAGAACAAGTTCAACCCGATGGCTGGTTGTCTGCCGCTGTTGATTCAGATGCCTGTCCTGTTCGCCCTATTTACGCTGCTGCGTAACCTGCCGGACTACTTTAACGACGGCACGTTCTCGTTCTTTAATATTCTGCCCGACCTGACCACCACGCCGAGTGCCTCCTTTGCCGATGGCTTTATGGTCGCGCTGCCTGCGCTGGTCTGCCTGATCCTGTTCGCTGTCCTGACCCTGATTCCGCAGCTCTATATGTCGCGCAACCAGACCGGCCAGCAGGCTCAGAGCATGCGTATGATGGCCGTTGTCATGACGGTCATGATGCTTTGGATGGGCTGGAGCCTTCCCGTTGGTGTTCTGCTGTACTACGACGTCTCGTCTGCTTGGCAGGTTATCCAGCAGATTTTTGTGACGCAGAAGGTCATCGACAAGGCGAAGGCCGATGAGGAGGAGCGCCTTAAGAACGCGCCGCTGCAGGTTGAGGTCACTCGTCGCGAGAAGAAGCCGCGCCCGCACAAGAAGAAGTAGTGGGATATCAATCTTATTTAGGTACCTAACTTTTGGAGTACGTTATGTCTGAAGAGATCATCGAGGATATGCTTGAGGAGGTTGCCCCGCAGGTCGCGGGCGATTATCCCGAGATTGCACAGCGCTACAAGGCTGGTGAAGAGCTGACCGACGAGGAGCTCGACACCATTGCCGATGTCGCGATTTCCATCCTGCGTTCCATCCTTTCGCACTTCGATGCCGCCAACTCTCCTATCGATGAGTATGAGGGCGACGAGGGTGAGCTGATTCTGGATGTAACGGCTCCCGACCTTGCTGTTCTCATTGGCCGTCATGGTCGCACCCTTGATGCCCTTCAGGTTATGTTCTCATTGCTGGTGAGCCGCAAGCTCGGCTTTAGGTATCCGGTTGTAGTGGACGTCGAGGGATACAAGAGCCGCCGTCAGGACAAGGTTGCCTCCATGGCTCAGTCTGCTGCCGAGCGTGCCATCCGCACTCATAAGAGTGTTTCGCTTCCGCCCATGAATGCCTACGAGCGCCGACTGGTTCACATTGCACTTCGTGGCAATGACGCCGTCGATACTCATTCTGAGGGTTCTGACCCCGATCGCCATGTGGTGATTGTTGCTCGATAATCTACTCGAGCTTATGCTAAGGGGACGTGGTTTCCACGTCCCCTTTTTTTGTCAAAAGTTCTCGATACACTGATTTTTGTCAGAAAGGAGCTTTCGTTGTTAGTACTTACTGATCAGCAGGCTGACGAGATGTTGAGTCGTCTAACTTCCTATTGCAAAGAGTATTCCTTGAGCGTAACTGATACTGAGCTGAGGAAATGTATTCAACATTTGGATTTGGTTCTGGAAACAAATAAGACAACCAATCTCACCCGTATTCTTAACATAGAAGATGCTGCGGTACTTCATATCCTCGACTCACTTGTTTTGCTCCCCTATATCAATAAGGCTCCTGAGGGAGCTTTGCTCGATATGGGAACAGGTGCGGGCTTCCCTGGTATTCCGTTAACCATAACCACGCATCGTAAAGCTACTTATATTGACTCTGTTGGTAAGAAGGTCGATGCTGTCAATACTTTTGTTCATGCTCTTGGATTGAAGAATGGTCATGCAGTCCATGATCGCCTTGAAGAATATGCTCGAAGCCATAAGAAGCAGTTCTCTGTCGTAACAGCTCGCGCACTCGCTCCACTGCCGATTCTTGTTGAGTATGCGGCTCCGTTCCTCAAGGATGGAGGGCTATTTGTTATCACGAAGGGTAATCCATCTGATGAGGAGCTTACTTCCGGCATGTCAGCAGCTAAGATCTGCGGCTTCACTTTGCTTCTGAATGACGCAATCGATTTGCCTGAGGGCTTGGGCCACAGAGAGTTCATTGTTCTTAAGAAGAGTCATCCAGCATCCGTTTCATTGCCTCGTGCAAATGGCATGGCAAAGAAGAATCCGCTTGCCTAGATGTTTCACGTGAAACATAATGGATACTAACAACTTGCAGTGTTTCACGTGAAACATGGCGGTTGATATCGAATCGGAATGTTTCACGTGAAACATCCTCCGTTTGACAGCTTTAATACACACCAGGAGGGACCGTGGGATTTCGCGACGTTAAGCGTTTGAAGAGCGCAAAAGACACGCGTATTATTGCAATTATCAATCAAAAAGGCGGCGTTGGTAAGTCAACGACGGCTGTAAACCTTGCAGCAGCACTGGGTGAACAGGGTCGTAAGACACTGATTGTCGATTTTGATCCGCAAGGAAACAGCACCAGTGGATTTGGAATTGAAAAGGAAGACCTTGATCAATGCATCTATGATGCATTGTTGAATGATGTGCCGGCAGAATCGCTTGTTCTTGATACAAATTGCAAAAAGGTATTCGTCATTCCGGCTACAATTCAGCTCGCAGGTGCCGAAATTGAGCTCGTAAGCGCAATTGCTCGTGAAACCCGCCTTAAAGATTTGCTTGAGCCGATTCAGGACGAGTTCGATTTTATTTTTATCGACTGTCCTCCTTCGCTCGGCTTGCTTACTATCAACGCTTTGACCGCAGCAGACAGCGTTTTGATTCCAATCCAGTGCGAGTATTACGCACTCGAGGGAGTTACGAAGCTACTTGAGTCAATGAAGATGGTCAAATCACGTCTGAACAAGGGTTTAGACACCTATGGCGTGCTTATGACCATGTATGACTCGCGTACTTCTCTGTCGAATCAGGTTGTTGAGGAGGTTCAGTCGTACTTTGGTGATAAGGCGTTTAAGACGCTGATCCCTCGTACGGTTAAAATCTCCGAAGCTCCGTCTTTTGGAGAACCGGTAATTACCTATGCACCTCAAAATAAGGGTGCAAAAGCGTATATGAACCTTGCAAAAGAGGTGATCAAGCGTGCCTAGTGCAAAGAAACGTGGAGGATTGGGACGTGGGCTGAATGCTTTGGTCTCAGAGGCCGAGTATGAGACCGGTGGTTCGGCTGCATCGGCTTCAAATGCCGCATCTGAAACTAAACTGGCTATTGAGGATATCGTTCCCAACCCTAATCAGCCGCGAATTCACTTTAACGAAACTGAACTTCGAGAGTTGAGCGAGTCGATTCAGGAACATGGCGTTTTGCAGCCGCTCTTGGTTCGTAAGCATGGAAATGGCTATGAGATTATTGCGGGCGAGCGTCGTTACCAGGCGTCAAAGCTTGCTGGTCTTGAGGAACTGCCTGTCATCATTAAAGAAGTTAATGATGAGGAAATGCTCGCTCTTGCTCTTATCGAGAATCTTCAACGTTCTGATTTGAATCCCGTCGAAGAGGCGAAGGGTTATCGTCAGCTCATTGATGCCAGTGGTATGACACAAGAGGCGTTATCAAAGGCTGTCAGTAAGTCTCGTTCCGCAATCACTAATTCACTACGTTTGCTAGATCTTCCAGAAGTTGTACAGCAGATGATTTTCGAGGGCAAGCTTACTGCGGGCCATGCGAGAGCGATTCTTGCAGTTCCATATGAAGATGCCAGGATTCGACTTGCTGAGAAGGTTGTTGCAGAAGGACTTTCCGTTAGAGCGACAGAAAATCTTGCTCCGTTGTTTTCTGCCGGAGAGACGCCAAGGACTCCGAGGCCCGCAACACCTCAGTCATTCAAAAAGGCCGCTCGAGTCCTTCGTCAAGTTTTCAACACGAATGTTCGTGTGAAGAGCTCGCGTGGCAAGAACAAAATTGAAATCGAGTTCAAAGACGAAGAAGAGCTTTCCCGTATCCTTGGCGAGATGATTCAATTTGGTCAGGAGGATCAGGATGAAAAGTAAGGTTCTCGCGGTCATTGCGTTTGCAACCACCGTCGCCGCTGGTGCTTTTGCGGGTTATATGATTTCGACAGATGAAGAACTGCGCGGTCGACTGCTGCGCGGCGCTCAGGATATCGTCGATACATCTAAGAAGAAAATGGATGTCATGACCGAAGATGTCGCTATGCGTACTGCTCAGGTGACTAAGAATCCCAAGATTAACCAAGACTGGGTTAACCATCAGTGGGAAAATGTTGGCTATTAGGTACCTAACAATTACTTACCTGTTTTGAAGGGGTCCTTGTCTGATTCATGAGACAAGGACCCCTTATTTTTGCTAAAACTAAGCTTACGTAAATCAAATTCAGTAGCATGAAAACAAATGAAACACCCCCGGTTGCATTATCTGCAACCGAGGCTGTTCGATGTTTCACATGAAACGTTATGGGGCGCAGACTCCCCTACGCGTTCTTCTGGACCTTGAAACGTTGCTTTAGCTGACCGCAGGCGGCATCGATATCATTGCCGCGAGAATTACGGATCGTGGTCTCGATGCCACGAGACTCAAGGCGACGCTGAAGATCCTCAACCTTATGAATCGGCGACGGCTTGAGCGGGCTGCCCTCGATATCGTTAAGCTGAATTAGGTTAACGTGGCACAGCGTTCCCTCGCAGAAGTCGCAGAGCGCCTGCATCTCGGGATTCGTATCGTTGACGCCTTCGATCATGGCATACTCATAGGTCGGGCGGCGGCTAGTCTTTTCGGTGTAGAGCTGAAGCGCTTCGTGAAGGCGGAGCAGCGTGTACTTTTTAACACCGGGCATGAGCTTATTGCGCGTCGACTGGATGGCGGAATGCAGGGAAACGGCAAGCGTGAACTGCTCGGGGATGTCGGCAAATTTGCGAATACCGGGAATAACGCCGCTGGTAGAGACGGTGAGGTGACGGGCGCCGATACCGATGCCATCGGGGTCGTTGAGGATACGCAGTGCCTTGAGAACCTCGTCGTAGTTGGCGAACGGCTCGCCCTGGCCCATGAAGACAACGCTCGTGGCACGCTCGCCAAAGTCGTTGGATACATGAAGTACCTGGTCGACGATCTCTTGAGCGGTCAGAGAGCGCTTGAGGCCGTTGAGACCGGTAGCGCAAAAGGCGCAGCCCATGCCACAGCCTGCCTGGGTGGAAACGCAGACGGAAAGCTTGTTACGACGGGGCATACCGACAGTCTCGACGGAAATGCCGTCGTGGTACTCGAGCAGATACTTGCGAGAGCCATCTTTGGAAACCTGCTTGGTGAGTTCAGTCGGCGTGTCAAAGGCAAAAGCGCCTTTAAGCTGCTCGCGGAAAGCCTTGGGAAGGTTGGTCATATCGTCAAACGAACAAACGTTCTTCTCAAAGACCCATTCGATGAGCTGCTTTGCGCGGAAGGCGGGCTGGCCAAGTTCGGCCACAAGCTCGCGAATATCGTTTTGGCTCAAGTCGCGAATGTCCTGAGATTTAGTCCTGGGATTCATGGAAGCCTTTCGATTTTGGGGAAACGTAGAGGGTATCGCTACAATATGGTATCAGCTGCAGAAATTATAGAGGAGGAGTCTGCCCATGCCGGGTAAAAGCCTAGAGAACATGCACGTAGTGGTCTTGGCGGGCGGTCATTCCGCTGAGCGCGAGATCTCGCTCAATTCGGGAAAGAACGTCGTGGTGGCCCTGAAGGAGGCCGGCTACACTTCGGTGGAGCTGCTCGACACGGCTGCCGATGATTTTATGGTGACCATGGCGACCGGTGGTTTCGACGTGGCGTTTATCGCCATGCACGGCGCCGGCGGTGAGGATGGTGCCATGCAGGGTGCCATGGAGACCTTGGGTATCCCCTACACGGCCTCGGGCGTGCTTGCCAGCGCTTGCGGTGCCGACAAGGAGGTCTCTAAGCTCCTGTACGCCAAGGCGGGCATTCCCATTGCCCCCGGCCTTGCGCTCGAGGTAGGCGATGAAGTCGATATCGATCATATCGTCGAGGTTTGTGGCGAGCGCTGCTTTGTGAAGCCGGCCGTAAACGGTTCCAGCTATGGCATTTCCCTGGTCCATGAGCCCTCCGAGCTGCCCGCGGCAATCGCCAAGGCGTTTGAGTACGGCGACAAAGTGCTGGTCGAGAAGTGCATCGAGGGTACCGAGATCACCGTCGGCGTATACGGCGAGGATGACGTGCGCGCCCTGCCGATTGTTGAAATCCGTAAGCCCGAGGACTGCGAGTTCTACGATCTGGACGTGAAGTATGTCGACCCCACGGATATCCATCGCATTCCGGCACAGATTTCGCCCGAGAACTACGCTCGTGCTCAGGAGCTCGCCTGTGCTGCCCATAAGGCACTCGGCTGCCTGGGCATCTCGCGCAGCGACTTTATCGTGAGCGAGGACGGCCCCGTTATCCTCGAGACCAATACCATTCCCGGCATGACCGATACGTCGCTGTATCCGGATGAAATCCGCCACACCGATGACATGACGTTCCCGCAGGTCTGTGACAGTCTGATTCGTATGGGACTTCGTCGAGCGGGCGT
This sequence comes from Collinsella sp. AF04-24, assembly GCF_003465685.1. Lineage (NCBI taxonomy): Bacteria > Bacillati > Actinomycetota > Coriobacteriia > Coriobacteriales > Coriobacteriaceae > Collinsella > Collinsella sp. AF04-24. The sequence goes on along the minus strand of NZ_QSBK01000027.1, from coordinate 14,069 downwards.
TGCATGCTAATCGAGGACGCTGTTTCGTCGGGAACGCCGCAGTTTGTCATCGATTCCTATGCCACGCTTGCCGAGCGCGCCAAAACCCAATCGTTTGGTCTCATCGAGGAAGATGTTATCGTCCTCGATACCGAGACCACGGGTCTTTCGGTGCAGGACAACGAGCTAATTGAGATTTCCGCGGCCCGTCTTTCGGGCCGCGAGATCATCGACCGCTTCGATACCTTCGTGCATCCCAAGCAGCTGATTCCCGCCGAGATTACCGAACTCACGAGCATTACAAACGCCGATGTGGTGGATGCCCCATCGGCCGTCGAGGCCGTGGCCGCTCTCGCCGATTTTGTCGGCGGCTGCCCGGTGATTGCGCATAACGCCACCTTCGACCGTTCGTTTATCGAGTCGGTCAAGGGCGGTGTCAACGTCAGCGACATCTGGATCGATTCGCTGGCACTGTCGCGCATCGCGCTTCCGCGCCTGGCCTCGCATAAGCTGTCTTTCATGGCCGACCTGTTTGGCTGCGACTCGGTGTCGCACCGCGCCAACGCCGATGTCGACGCCCTGTGTGGTGTGTGGCGCGTGCTGCTCGTGGCGCTCACCGACTTGCCTCAGGGCTTAATGGCGCGCCTGGCCGACATGCACCCCGACGTGCCCTGGTCCTATCGTCCCATCTTCTCGTTCTTGGCGGGACAGAACCCCGGTTCCATCTTCTCTCTCAGCGCCGCCCGCGCCGACGTACTCAAGGCCGATCGGGCCGATGATCGCGTTGATGCGGACGAGCTGCCGGTCCTTAAGATGCCGAGCCGCGAGGAAATCGAGGCGGACTATGCCCCGGACGGTCTGGTTAATCGCATGTATCCCACGTACGAGCCGCGCGATGAGCAGATCGCGATGGCGCTCGAGGTCCGTGACGCACTCGTTACGGGAACGCATCGCGTGATTGAGGCGGGGACGGGCGTCGGCAAATCGATGGCCTATCTGGTGCCGTTTGCCGAGGCTGCGCGCCGCAACAATATCACGGTTGGTATCGCGACTAAATCGAATAATCTCGCCGACCAGCTCATGTATCATGAGCTGCCCAAACTTGCCGAGCAGCTGGACGGAGGCCTATCGTTTTGCGCCCTCAAGGGCTATGACCACTATCCATGCTTGCGCAAGCTTGAGCGCATGAGCCGCGGTCAAGTCGAAATTACGACTAAGCGTGATCCTGCCGATACGCTTACGGCAGTCGCGGTCATCATGGCGTACGTCTGCCAATCAGCCGATGGCGACCTCGACTCGCTTGGCATTCGCTGGCGCAGCGTCAACCGTCCCGACTTTACGACGGCGTCGCGCGAGTGCGCCCGTCGCCTATGCCCGTTTTTCCCCGATAAATGCCTGGTCCACGGCGCCCGCCGCCGCGCGGCGCATGCCGATGTGGTGGTCACCAACCATTCCCTGTTGTTCCGCAATGTTGCGGCCGAGGGCAGAATCTTGCCTCCGATTCGTCACTGGGTGATCGATGAGGCCCACTCCATCGAGCGCGAAGCACGCCGTCAATGGGCGCGCGTGGTGTCGGCGGATGAATCGCGCGTTCTGTTTGAGCGCCTGGGCGGCTCGAGCACCGGTGCGCTGAGCCAGGTTTCCCGCGATTTGGCAACCTCGGAGGGCTCTACGCTCTACCTGGGTCTTACCGCCAAGGCGACGTCGACGGTTGTACGTGCGAGCATGGCGATTGCCGATGTGTTTGACGGCGTTCGCGAGCTTGGCCGCCGTGCCCGCGGGGGCTATGACAATGCGAACCTATGGATCGGCCCCGAGCTGCGCGAATCTGACGACTGGCATGATTTCTTGCAGTCGGCCTACACTGCCATCGACGCATTGGAACAAGCTGACAAGAGCGTCGACGCGCTGGTACAAGCCGTCGCCGCCGACAAGCCCGAGGTTGTTGTCGACCTGGGTGATATTTCGCGCCGCCTGCACGAGCTGGCCGAGAACCTCAAACTCATCATTGATGGCACCGATGAACACTACGTGTATTCGCTGCAGGTTAATCGCAGGTTGCGTGCCGGCGGAGAGTCAATGACCGCAGAGCGCATCGACATTGGCGAGGCCTTGGCAACTGAGTGGCTGCCCGAGGTTCACACGGCTATCTTTGCCTCGGCGACCATGACGGTGTCCAAAAGCTTTGAACACTTTAACCACGCGGTCGGCCTCGATCGCATCGGTGCTTCAACATCCTCATCGCTGCACTTGGACTCGAGCTACGATTTCGATTCGAACATGGCTGTAGTCGTTGCAGGCGATATCCCCGATCCGCGCGATCGTGAAAGCTATCTTACGGCGCTCGAGCGCGTGCTGGTCGACGCCCATCTTGCCATGGGCGGATCGGTGCTCACGCTGTTCACCAATCGGCGCGACATGGAAGACCTGTACGCCCGCGTTGAGCCCAAGATGGCCCGTGCGGGTCTGGAGCTCAACTGCCAGCAGCGCAACTCATCTCCTCGTCGCCTGCGCGACCGGTTTATCAACGAGCCGACCTCGTCGCTTTTTGCGCTTAAGGCCTTCTGGGAGGGGTTTGACGCCAGCGGCGAGACGCTGCGTTGCGTCATCATTCCCAAGCTGCCGTTCTCGAGCCCCACGGACCCGCTCTCGTGCGAGCGCAACCTGCGCGAAGACCGCGCTTGGGCGCGCTATTCGCTGCCCGAGGCGGTGCTCGAGGTCAAGCAGGCGGCCGGCCGCCTTATCCGCTCGTCGACCGATTGCGGCGTGCTGATTCTGGCCGACCCGCGCCTGGTGACGAAGGGCTACGGAAAGAAGTTCTTAACGTCGCTGCCCACGAGCTCCTATCAGCGCATCGAATCGGCGCAGATCGGTCACTATCTGCAAGTGTGGCGCGCACGCCACGAGCGGCGGCGCTAAAGCGGACAGACGAGGGTTTTTGCCATTTCGCACAGACGCTTTGACAAGGCGGGGTCATCCAAGATGCGGATGGCTCCGCCCGCTGCGATTATCTGGCTCAGTAGCCAACGCTCGGAGCCGTAATGCACAGTTACCGTTGCCTTGTCTGCCCCGCTGCGCTCGATGAGGGTGATGCCGGCCCAGTCCAGGTGCTCCGCCATATCGAGTGGCATCAAGAGCTTTGCGCTACGCTGCGTCCGGGCAAGGGAATCGTGGAGGGATGCAACGTCCGGTGCGTGAGGCACGACGGAGTCTTCCGTCAAGGTGAGTCCCTCGATTTTATCCATGCGATAGGTGCGCTGCTCATCGACCGCGATGTCCCAGGCAATCAGATATGTTTGGTCGCCGTTTGCCGTAATGCGCAAGGGGTCGACCAAACGCTCGCGTGGCCGTGCATCGTCCATCGAGCGATACGAGATGCGGCAGCGAACGCCGTCCTGAATGGCGCAGCTCAGCTGCTGCCAGTGCGACCCGTGGTTGACGGTGTCAAAGACGCGCTGGTTATAGCCGAGCTCTTCGGGTAGAAGAGCATGTCGAATCCGAGCTGCCGCCTGGGGCTCGATCCCCAACGATTCAAGTTCATGGTTGAGCACAGCGCCCTCGGCGGCACTCAGGCGCAGCGGTAGCACACGCCCGGCGTCACCGGTGAGGACCACACGCTCGCCGTGGCATTCGCAGATGATGCGCGCACCCGATTCTCGGTCCGCGAGCGTCGAGACGATCTCGAGAATCTCGTCGAGCGACACCCCCGTGATGTCAAAGCGACTGCAAATCTCGGTTCGTGTCATGCCGCTCTCGCCGGCGGCGTAGAGGGCCTCCATGATGTCGATGGCGCGCGAGAGCCTCTGCTCGCTGGTGAGTTTACGCACGGGCATACTCGTGCTCCGTCCTTTCGATGAGGTGGTTCCACGCCTGTTTGAGCGATTTGGGGGCCACGGGTCTCATGCCGTCCATGGCGTGGGCCATGCAAAATGAGGCGGCGGCTTCAAGATTGCGCACGTCAACGGTCCAAGTCCATCCCGAATCGGTGTGTGCGAGCTCGCCTCGCCCGCGCGTGAGACCGTTGATCATATCGATCTGCGTCTGAGGGGCGAACGAGAACGTAGCTGCAACGGGCGGTCGGTCGGCAAAATCGAATTCAAAGAACAGATAGTCGTTGAGATTGAAGTCCGCAGGGATGGCGTAGGCTTTCGAAGGACGCCAAGCGCGAACGATACGGTCGCAGCGGAATGTCCTGATGTCGTCGGTGACATTGTCGAGGCCGCAGAAGTACGCCACGCCCTCGCGCTCGAACATGCCGTAGACGCAGACGGTACGCTCTTTCTGCTCGCCGCGTCCGTTCTGATATAAAAATCGCAGCGCGCATCGCTCGGCAAAGGCGCTCCATACCGCATCGACGGTGGGAGAGCGGCGGATCGGTGCTTCGTCCGCCGCCGATATGCCGGTGAGGTAGGCAATTTTGGAGCGAATATCGGCAAGCGGCGCGGCAAAGGTGGAAGAGCCGGCCGCTAGCGTCTGGTCGATGGCGTTGAGCAGGATATCGGCGTCGTCTGCGGTGATGAGGCCGCCTGCAGCAAACGTGTGCTCGCGGTCGATTGTCCACGAGCTTTCCTCGGTCTCCTGCGCACCGGCGGGGCGAACCTCCTTGATTAAGATGCCACGCTCGAGCAGTTTGTCACGATCGCGCCGAAACTTGCGCTTGTCCGAGTCAATGTTGCCCGAGCCATATCCCAGGTCAGAATCCAAGACGATCTGCTCGGTCGTCAGCGGTTCGGGGGAGCTGTTGAGCACAAAGAAAAGATTGAGGATACGCTGAGCCGTTTTATCGAAACTTGGCTCCGAATTTCCCTTTTTAATTGTCGCGGTCGCGTCGCTTGCCGTCATAGAGTCCTCGCATGAGAAGGTGGTTTGCTGCCATGATTTTAGTCCGATATGGAGATTAGGCTATATCCTTGTCCGCTCGGGGCGTTAAGATGGCCCGAATTCGGTCGTTTGCGCTCGCTCGGGGTATACTTTCGACTATATACGGTTCTAATGTGCAAGCATTGGGCCTATTTGTCGGATTATGGATGTGGAGCGCACATGGCGAACACCCAGAACTATATTAACCACCTGCTGCAGAACACCGGCATTACGCCGGCATGCAGCGAAGAAGAGCGCTTGGCTGCCGAGGATATCGCTCAGATCTTCCGCAACCACGGCTTTGATCCCGAGGTTCAGGAGTTCAATGCCCCGGCGCCCAGTAGATTGGCATTTGCCGTTACCGGCATCCTTGCGTTTGCCGGCGCCCTGCTGATGGGCATCGGCGGCGGTATCGGCTTGGTCGGCACCTTGCTGGCCATTGTCGGTGCCGTGCTCTACGTGCTCGAGCGCACGGGCCACCCCGTGGTTTCGCGCCTGGGCAAGACGGGCGTGAGCCAAAATGTCATCGCCTACCACAAGGCCTCGGGCCCGCTTGCGTCTCCGCGCAACCGCCCGGTGGTCGTTGTCGCACACTACGACTCTCCCCGCGCTGAGCTGCTCGCCCGCGAGCCTTATGCTTCGTATCGTGCGCTCATCGCCAAGCTGTTGCCCGTTGCCACGGTTGCCCCCGCTGCCGTTGCCATCCTGCGTATCCTGCCGCTCCCCGGCGCGCTCAAGGTTCTGCTGTGGATTGTCGCGATCCTCGCTTCCCTCGTTGCACTTGCCAACGCGGCAAACATCATCTCTAACCGCCACATTCTTCCCTATACGTCCGGCGCGGTGTGCAACAAGTCTTCTGTCGCCGCCATGCTCGGCGTCATGGACAACGTTGCTCCCTTCCAGGGCGAAAACGAGTTTCCCGACGATGTTCCGTTCGATACCTATTTTGGGGAGCAGAAGCGTCGTGCCGAAGAAATGGCGCGCGCAGCGGCGGAGTATGCCGCGGCCCAGCAGCAAAACGACTACGGCAACACCATCGAGTACGAAGAGCCTACCTACGCCGAGGACGAGTTCGGTCAGCCGACTGCTCCCGACGCTCAGACCGAGCCCGAACAGGGTGAGGCTTTCGACGAGCAGATCGAGGGCTTTGAGGGTGCGTCTGCCGACGAGACGCTGATTGGCGCCATTGTGCCCGAGGATCAGAATCAGGCTGTCCAGGCCGAAGAGTTCAATGACGAGGTTCCCGCTGCCGAGCCGGCGGAGGAGCCTGTCGCGGCCGAGCCCGAGCCCAAGCTCTATCGCAATGCCGCCGGCAACATCCGCTTTGGTTCGGATGCCATCCGTGCGCTCGGAATGCTTCCCGAGTCCTGCACGCTCGATTACGAGGAGGGCGAGGAGCCGACGTTTGAGCCCGAGCCTGCCCCCGTCGTGACCGTGGATGATGAGTCTGCCGCGGTTACCGCTGCCGTTGCCGAGTCCGAGGCGGTGTCCGCGATCGATCCCGCGGCAGGACTGGACATTTTGGCTCCCGCCGCGCCGGCGCAAGACGTTGCGGATGAGTCTGACGACGATTACGTTGAACAGCCGAGGCGCGTGTCTTACGAGAGCGATACTGATTTCTCGGCCGAGATTCCCGCGGCAACGCCCCATGCCGATATTGCATCCGCGTTCTCTTCGATTGGCGCCAGTGCTTCCAACTTCTTTAAGGGCGCGCTTGCAAAGAGCAAGAAATTTGTCGACGATTTCGAAGAGAAGCGCGCTGCTGCACGCGAGGCTGCCGAGCAGGAAGCTATCGCTCAGCAGCAGGCAGCTGAGGCGGCACGTGAGCTCGCGGCGCAAGAGTTCGAGCAGAACGAGGCTATGCAGTCCGTGCCCGTCGACGCTGCCGAAGCTACGACGTCCTTTGAGTCCCAGCAACCGGCGTCCGCGGATGTTGTTGAGGCGACGACGTCTTTCGAGGCTCAGCAGCACGTCGATAGCACCATGTCGTTTGATGCCGCGCGGTTCGATTCCACGATAACGTTTGAAAAGCAAGGCACCGCGATTGCCGAGCCCCTTCCTGTTTCCGATGAGCAGGGCGACGCGGCAGACGATGACGAGCCTATTGATGCTGCCGAAATCCAAGATGCCGCCGAGGACGAGCCCGTCGAGGCCAACTGTGACGAAGAGCAATACGCGGCAGCCGAGCAAGATGATTCGACCGAGGTCGAGCAGGAGGAAGTGCCTGCGGTTTCCGAGGCTCCCGAGACAGATGAGTTGAGGCCTTACTCCACGCAGATTTTCACCATGCCGGCCCCGAGTGGTTCCGGTGCCACGGTTGCCAATGTCGCTCCCACCCAGGACGAAACGGTCGATTCCCTTATGGCCCAGATTTCCTCCCAGGCATCACCACGTCCGCAGATGAATGTTCCCGATCCGGCGTCGGCTCCGTCGCCTGCACCTTCCTCGTCTCCGCTAGCTTCGGTCCCCGATCCGTCGCTGCCGTCGATGAAGCAGGCAAACGTTGCGTCTCGCACGTCGCTGTTCGACCTTCCCGACCCCTCCGCACAGGTCAACGACCCCTTTGCTACCGCTCAGGGTCCCGAACCCACATCGGCACCCGTTGCGCCTCCTAGGCCCGTTGCGTCGGGCGCACAGCCGATCGAGACCATTTCGGCTCCCGCCCCGGCGGCACCCAAGTCTCGCAAGCGCGGCCTGGGCGGCCTGTTCGGTCGTAAAAAGAAAAACGAACAGGACAGCATGAGTGACTGGCTGGGCGTCGAAGACGATTACGATGCCAAGAAGTCCGGTCGCGGCATCGGTTCGTGGGATAATTTCGAGGACGATAACGATGGCTGGAAGGGCGGCGCTACGTCTTCCGACGGCGCTTCTTCCGAAGATATGCTCTCGGCTGTTGCCTCTATGGGTGACGATGAGCTGCTCGGTCACGATATCTGGTTTGTGGCAACGGGCGCCTCGGATTGTGATGGCGCCGGTATGAAGGCCTTCTTGGCTTCGCATCGCGATAAGCTCCGCGGCGTATTCTTCATCAATCTTGAATCCGTCGGCGCCGGTAGGCTTTCGGTGGTGACGGTTGAGGGCGAACAGCAGCTGCTCAAGGGCGATCGCCGCATCATGAACCTGGTCAGCAAGGTGTGCAAGTCGTTCCATGTCGATTGTGGCGCGCTCGAGATGCCCTATGCCAAGACCGATGCCTATGCCGCGCTCGAGGCGAGCCGCCGAGCCCTCACCATCGCCGGCGTGGACGGCACGCGCCTGGCTTGTGCTCGTACCGAGGACGACCTGCCCCACAATGTCAACCCGACGAACATTGCCACGGTATCCGAGGTCGTGACCGAGGTTATCCGCCGTTCGTAGACGGAGCTCTAAGGAGTCAACGTGTTTTCGTATATTAAGCGCCATTGGCCTGTCTACGTGATTTTGACCTTGATTGCCATTGCGTTAGGGTTTGGAGCTGCCTACATCGTGGGCGCGAAGGGCTCGACCCCCGCCTCCGCAATCAGCGAAGAGGTGGAGCAAGAACAGAGCACGGGCGCCGATGGGATCCCTGAGTCCGAGCAGGCAATCGTTGATGGTGGATCTTCGTCTGCAGAGTAGATGCGGCGATTTAGATGATTGAAAGCGGGCGAGCCGGGGGACTGGCTCCCCCGCCTTTTCATCGCGCTAGCGCTTCTTTGGGATTGACCTAAGGCGAGCGAACCATAGGGCTGCGGCACCCGAGGTCAGGAGCGCGGTGATGCAAGCGGCGATGGGAGCTGATCCTGTTGCCGGTAGGTCCTGCGGTAGGGTACAGCGTTGAATGACACGGTCCTCGTCATGTGACTCAAGTTTATCGCCGCCGCCGTTGCGGCAAAGATCGACGCGTGCGCTGTTGGTGAGTGCAGTTTGGGGTGTGTAAGCCGACGTTGCCTGCATGTTCACGACTGCGCCCCGAGCATCTGTGCCAAGGATTGCTTTGGCATCGTCAAGGTCGTCGTGCTCATCTTTGAGATCATCGCGGGTCCAAGAATCCGTATCGCTTCGAGTCGTAAAGTCGGCGGCTACCGCACCGTATTCAATGCGAATGCCCGTTACGACGGTATTGGATGCAAGGTCGAGTTCTTTCGCCTCGAGTGTGGCGGATTCCGTGGTCGAGACATCCGCCTTCCAGAGGTGCCAGCCGTCGTAATCGACGAGGCGGCAATCTTCACCCAGACTCTCTTTTACTTCGTCGGACTCAAGCCAAGGATTTTCGTGCCCATCGTCAAGCGTCGCGTTTGCCGGCTCATCGACGTCTGTCGAGTCCAACGGCGTCGTGCGATACCACACGTTGCACAGACCGTTGAGGTCGCCGATGGCGACGGGGGTTTCGATTGAGACGAATCTCGCCGTATCGTCCTCGGCACACTCAAGATCATCGGTAATTGTGAACTCATCAACCCAGGTAGCTGAATCGTTTCGAGCGTCGATGGTATAGGAGAAAAGACCGTCCGTATTGGTTTGCGTTGCGGCGCGATTTTTACCATCGCCGTTGGCCAGCAGACCCTTCCCGATAGGTTGGACAAGCTCCTGACGCTTGTCGACCTGTCCTTTGATCTCGATGGGCGCATCCTTCATCGCGACGGATTGGACTTCTCCCGTATCCTTTATTTCAAACGTTATCTCCTCGGCAAGGTCATAGGTCCGCGGAGACATCATTTCGCGCAACGAGTAGGTGCCGGGTGCAAGATGTTCGACGCGGTGCGGCTTGTCGGATGAGGTCCAGGAGTCTATTTCGGTTTTATCGGGACCATATAAGGTGAGTTGTGCGCCTTTCACTTCCTGCTCTCCGCTTGCATCGACCTTGGAGATACCAACCTTGGTGTAATTGTCGGATACGTTAAGCCGTGCTTCTACAACGGGTGTTTTCTGGTCGGCATAAGCGAGGTCTACGATATGGGGCGTCCGGTCGAGTAAGAAGCCTGCCGGCGCTTGAGTCTCGACAACCTCGTAGCGTGCGGTGCCAGATCCCAGCGGGAGGTCGTCCGCGCGTGCTTCTCCAGTTTCATCCGTTGTGACGGTAGCGACAGTCTCACCGTCGAGCGCGGCAATGCTACCGTCGGGGCGCACGATATCACCCGAGGCACGGATCTCAAAGATGGCGCCCGCGAGGCTGCTGCCGTCTACGACATCGGTTTTAACGATCCTGATGTTTCCGGTCGCGGCGTGGTCATAATACGAGGCGATTACAACGGGCGTTAGGTTCATGTCGGCGGGTATGTTTACCTCGATCTCTTTGCCGACAAGATAGGGCTCTTTGGCCGAGGTTTCGCGTACATAATAGGTGCCCGGCACGAGCGATTCGGGCAGTGTGACGGTCCCGGTCGCGTCAGTCGTAAAGGTGTCCATTACGTTATGTGCTGGATGCCAGCAAGTTTGTGAGACAGGTTTGTGATTGCTGTCGAGGAGTTGGAAGGTGAATCCGGCTAGGGGAACAGAAGCGCCTGTTTGGGCATCGCGTTTTACAATCTGGAGATGCGTCGACAGAGCGTGGTTGTCCACGATATATTGAAGCTCGGCGCCGTTGGAAATCTGATTGGCCTCGACGGTCCATTCCCCTGCACGTTTAAAACCCTCTGGGACGGTTTCCGGAACCTCACGAACGGTGTAGCCGGCGCGGTCGTATGGGATGGCTCCGTGGACACCGGCGGGTCGCTTGCCTGCGCCAAACCATGCTTCGGGCTGATCTTTGGTGGAGGCAAAGCCATAGATGTTTGTGGTCAGTGTGCCAACAACCTGCTGAGAGCTGTTGCTCACAACCTCAAAGACAACACCTCCCGCCGGCTGCTCCAAGCCGGATTGGTCGCTATTGCCGTAGTCCTTGAATTTGGAAATTTCAAGGTCAAATGCAATGGGGATATCGGAAACGCGAGATTCGATCTCGACCACGCCTGAATCACCGAGCTGGTCGGCTCTAACGGTATAGGACCAGCTGTCGTTGGATGGCAGGTAGCCCTCGGGCGCCTTCGATTCATAGATGGTAAAGGTTCCCAGGGGGACATCGGTGAGGGTAGCTCGACCGCTTTCATCGGTCCTGAGAGTTTGTGTCCATCCAGGGGTTGATTGCGATACGCACACGAATTCTGCTCCTGCGAGCGAAGCCCCAACTTGGGGGCCTGCATTCGTTGCGGCGTCGAGCTTTACAATGCGCAAGGTAATGGTGCCGGGTTGTTCATCAATGGTGACGTATCCGCCGTTATCCGTCGTGGTAAAGGCAATGTGATCGTGCCGGGGGATATAACCAGCTGGCGCTGTTGTCTCAACTAGGTAGTATGCCGTGTTGGGTAGGAGTGTTGCCTGCGCTCGACCGTTGCTGTCCATCTGGACGGTGCCGACACGCGCGCCGCTGGCGCTCTCAAAAACATCGAATGTTGCCCCGTCAAACTGATAAGTATTGTTTCCGCTGGTAATGGCAGCGTTTGCAGACTGCTTTTGGAAGGAAACAGAGACCGCCGGCAGTACATAGAGCATGTCTTGACGTCTGCTGCCGCCCGATACGGTTCCTAGATAGCGCCGCGCGCGGTGCGGAGCGGCTTTGATGCTTCCTGATTTTGCGCTGTCGTGGAGCCACCGCGCAGCCGCCACGACTTCATTGTCGGCGGTAAAGTGCCCACTCTTGGTTTTGCTCTGAGCGGTCGTGTAGGAGTAGGTGCCGTCGACATGGGTAGTGCCGTTGAGCATCCATACGGCAAGCTGGGTGGCGGCGCGGGCGCGATCGGGTGAAAGATGGTAACCGCCAAACGACGTGGCGGTAGGATATCCGTGACAAACGATTGCCGCGAACTCGTCGTCGAGCCACACCCAGCCTTGATCAAAGTTGAGCCATGGACCGCCCGGCTTGGTGGGCCCGGGGCGTTCCTGGTTCATGCAGTAGGCAATCGAGGCGTCTTGAGCTTCATACTTGCCGATGAAGAAGGGCCCACAATCATCGCTAATAGTACGGAAGCCGAGCTGGTCGTAGCCATCGACGGCAAATGCGGCTCCCGGTGCCAGGCAGCCGAACAGCAGGAAGAGGAGCAGGAGCAGCGGACCTGTTGCGATTGCGCTGTGGACAGAGTGCGTGGGTGCGTTGGACATGGCTGCTCCTTATCCCTCGTGCGCCGCACGGGGAGGCTGCGACGCGTAGGATGAGGCTACCCCCGAGGTTCATGCGGGTAAGTACCGGAGCCTGACCAAAAGCTTGCCCAATTCCTGACAAATTGAGCTCAAATACAACAATCAAGCAAAAGCGCAGGTAGAAGATAGGGAGAACAGGAGGTCAAAGGTCTTCATCTCCACAATTGACGCGATTTTCAAACGAATCTCCACAGCTAAAACAAGCATCACCACCCTTGTATCGAACAAGACAACCGCGTTATACTATCCCCCACATATGCGGGCATCGCCAAGTGGTAAGGCATCAGCTTCCCAAGCTGACACTCGCGGGTTCGAGTCCCGTTGCCCGCTCCATTCGAATTTCAGGCACGGTAACGTTTCGTTACTGTGCCTTTTTCAATAAAGTGCCGGGACTCGAACCCGACAGGGTGCGAGCGTTAAATAAACGCGAAGCGTTTATAGCGAGCAGGCAAGGTCGCCGATAGGCGACCGCAGCCGGTGCGTATTTGCGAAGCAAATACGCGGATGTCCCCATGCCCGCTCCAATTCCAAAATGTTAGGTTCATGCCTGCTGCCCATACTTGCACCTGCGCACGGTACAATGGTTGGGTTACGACCAACGTGCCAATAACCAAAAAGGAGCCGCTATGATCGATCGCTATACCCGCCCGGAGATGGGACACATCTTCTCCCTCGAGAACAAGTACGCCATTTGGCAGGAGATCGAGGTTCTGGCCTGCGAGGCCCAGGCGGAGCTCGGTAAGATCGGCATTTCTAAAGACGAAGCCCAGTGGATCCGCGACCACGCCAACTTTGAGAAGGCAAAGGTCGACGAGATCGAGGAAGTTACGCGCCACGACGTTATTGCCTTCCTTACCAACATGAAGGAGTACATCGACGCCGATGTGCCCGAGGGCGACCCCAAGCCCAGCCGCTGGGTTCACTATGGCATGACCAGCTCCGATCTGGGCGACACAGCTCTGTGCTACCAGCTCACCCAGGCCTGCGACTTGATCATCGAGGACGTCAAGAAGCTCGGCGAGATTTGCAAGCGTCGAGCCTTTGAGGAGCGCAATACGCTCTGTGCCGGCCGCACTCATGGCATCCACGCCGAGCCGATGACCTTCGGCATGAAGTTTGGCTCTTGGGCCTGGGAGCTCAAGCGCGATCTGGATCGTCTTGAGGACGCCCGCAAGAATGTTGCCTTCGGCGCCATCTCGGGCGCTGTCGGCACCTACAGCTCCATCGAGCCGTTTGTCGAGGAGTATGTCTGCGAGCACCTGGGCCTGGTTCACGACCCGCTGTCCACGCAGGTTATTAGCCGCGACCATCACGCCTATCTCGCCGGTGTCCTTGCCACCACGGCGGCCACCTGCGAGCGCATCGCTACCGAGGTTCGCAATCTGCAGAAGACCGATACCCTCGAGGCCGAGGAGCCGTTCCGCAAGGGTCAAAAGGGCAGCTCCGCCATGCCGCACAAGCGCAACCCCATCACCATGGAGAAGGTCTGCGGCCTGTCGCGCGTCGTAAAGTCCAACGCCCAGGTCGCCTTCGACAACGTCGCCCTGTGGCACGAGCGTGACATTTCGCACTCCTCTGCCGAGCGCGTCGCCCAGGCCGATAGTTTCATCGCGCTCGACCACATGTTCCAGTGCCTCATCCGCGTTATCGACGGCCTGCAGTTGTATCCCGCTCGCATGATGGCCAACCTTAACAAGACACGCGGCCTCATTTTTTCCTCCAAGGTCCTGCTGGCCCTCGTCGACACGGGCATCACCCGCGAGGACGCGTACGCCATTGTGCAGGAGAACGCCATGGCAACCTGGCACGAGGTACAGGATTGCGTCTCCGGCCCCACCTTTAAGGAGCGTCTCGAGGCCGACCCGCGCTGCACCGTCAGCCAGGAGAAGCTCGACGAGATCTTTGATCCGTGGGACTTCCTCACCCGTATCGACACGGTCTTCGATCGCCTGGAGCAGTTGAGCTTCGAGTAGGGTTAAACTAATTCGACCGCTTGCGGTTGCATTTGGACCATTGGCGCCTTGCCCGTCTTGGGCGAGGCGCTTTTTTTCAAGACTTTAGTCTGCTGGCCGCGCAGCGGCCAGCTTTAAACCACC
>NZ_QSBK01000026.1:0-34865 GCF_003465685.1 Collinsella sp. AF04-24 | reverse complement strand
GCAAAGAAGGCCACTTAATGTGGCCTTCGTCTTGCGCAGGACTGTAGAGCAGGCAACCTTATGCCTCGCCCGCAGTCCCGGACCAACCAGCTTCAAGCCGCAGTTACGACAGCGCAATACCGCCAAGCCAGCCCCAACGCACGCCCGACCCAGTGCCATAGAAGCTAATAAACGAATCAAGCGACTTAGACGTAATGGCGCCCTCGTTGCTCATTACGATGCCGCCGCCAACGTAGATACCCACATGACCGTAGATAAGGCCCGGAGCACCCGTGCCGCTGTGCGAGGAATCGGCCACGATCATGCCCACCTGCAGCGCCGAGCGGTCGGAGCTATAGCACCAGGCGTTGAACATGTCACACGCGTTGCCGCCAAAATAGCCCACGCCGGCATTGCGGAAGACATTGGTAACCCACGCCGCGCACCAGTTCTGACCCGGCGAAGGCGTGGAGTAGCACGCGTTGACGACGGCCTGCTGCTTGCCCGAGCCGGCATTCTGCTGCGGAGTTCCGGGCGCATACGATCCACCGCCCGAGCTCGAACCACCCGAGTAGGAATTGTTCTTGTTCGCGGCGGCCGCGGCAGCGGCGGCCTTCCTAGCGGCCTCCTCGGCCTGGGCGGCAGCGAGAATCTCGGAATCGCGCTGAGCCATGAGCTCCTTGACGTCGTCGGAAAGACCGTTCAGCACGGTCTGGACTTCTTGCTGCTTGGCCTGCATATCCTGCATCTGAGCCGTCTGCTGGTCCTTGAGTTTCTCCAGGTTGGCCTTTTGTGCTTCGAGCTCGGTCTTCTGCGCGTCGAGCTCAGCCTGAATCGTCTGGATATCCTCGATGGCATCGCGGTCGCTCTTGTTGATCTTCTCAACGTAATGCGCGTTGGCGACGAGTTCCTCAAACGAGCCAGAGGCCAGCAGCAGCGACAGGATGTTCGTACCGCCGGACTTGTAGCTGGCGGCCACGCGATCGGAAAGGTCGTTGCGCTTCTTCTTGAGCTCGGCCTTCTTTTCATCGATCTGGGCCTGCGTGTCGTCAATCTTGCCCTGGACATTCTCGATGTCGTTGAGGGTCTGGGCATTCTTGTTGGCGAGCGCCGCGTACTCATTGGCAATGCTGTCGAGCTGAGCCTGGACCTCGTCGAGCTGGGCCTGGGCGGCATTCAGTTTGTCGGTGGTTTCTTGACTGGCCTCAGCCGCATGGGCGCGGGCGGGCAGGCCAAAAAGAACAGCCGCAGAAGCGGCGCCGAAAAGAGCCTTAAGGGCAGTGCGGCGCGAAAGCTCCTGCGTAAAGATGGAATCGTTGTTTGGTGACATATGTACTCCGTTACATGCTTATTTATATGTCGCTCAACTCAAACATATTAACGCACATCGCGCTTGTCCCAACTATTTCCACGAACGGCTGGAAAAGCATGGTCAGCGGCTCGCAAATACGTCCCACACCAAAGGTAAGGATTATGCAAATAACACCCTATGAGTACGTTAACATCAATCCTCTGGTTTTCCTGCCCCGCGTGTTTTGGGCGCCCCCAGCTGCGCTATACTCCCCTCAAGAAGTGTTCCTGATTCGATAGGAGACTACATGTCCAAAGCACTCGACCCCAAAGACACCTGCGTCCTCGTTACCGGCGGCGCCGGCTTTATCGGCTCGCACACCGTCGTTCAGCTGCTCGAGGGTGGCTACCAGGTTGTCGTCGTCGATGACCTCTCCAACTCCAGCGCCGTTGCCATCGACCGCGTCAAGACCATCGTGGGCGACGAGGCCGCCAAGAACCTCACCTTCTACGAGGCCAACGTGCTCGACCGCGATGCGATGAACAAGATCTTCGATACCCACCAGATCGACCGCGTCATCCACTTCGCCGGCTTTAAGGCCGTTGGCGAGTCGGTGAGCAAGCCCGTCGAGTACTACCACAACAATATCGAGAACACCCTGGTGCTCATCGATGTCATGCGCAACCACGGCTGTAAGTCCATCATCTTCTCGAGCTCTTCGACCGTCTACGGCGATCCGGACAATCCGCCCGTCACCGAGGAAGACCCCAAGAAGCCCGCGACCAACCCCTATGGTTGGACCAAGTGGATGATTGAGCAGCTCCTCATGGACGTCCACACCGCCGACCCCGAGTGGGACGTCGTGCTGCTCCGTTATTTCAATCCCATCGGTGCCCATCCGTCGGGCCTGATCGGCGAGGACCCCAAGGGCATCCCCAACAACCTGGTGCCCTACGTCGCCCAGGTCGCCGTCGGTAAGCTCGAGGCCGTTCAGGTCTTTGGCAACGACTACCCCACCCCCGACGGCACCGGCGTGCGCGACTACATCCACGTGTGCGACCTGGCATCCGGTCACGTTGCCGCCCTCAACTGGATGAACGGCAAGACCGGCGTCGAGATCTTTAACCTGGGCACCGGCACCGGCACCTCGGTACTCGAGGTCGTCGCCGCCTTCTCCAAGGCCTGCGGCAAGGAGCTGCCCTACGTGATTCGCGAGCGCCGTGCCGGCGATATCGCCGCCAACTGGTGCGATGCCTCCAAGGCCGAACGCATGATGGGCTGGAAGGCCCAGTACGACATCGCGGACATGTGCCGCGACAGCTGGAATTGGCAGAGCCATAACCCCAACGGCTTCGCCGACGCCGAGTAGCCACTCCCCCGTGCTAGGTTTTGTGGCATGCCTCAAAACCTAGCACGCGACATGCTCGGCACATGCCGCTTCCTGCATGGGTAGATTTCTAGACATGTCCCAAAAATCTACTGGCCCCGGCCTCCAATGTGAGGTCGGGGCTTTTTAGGAACTCGTTCTCGAGCTCGAGCTCGCGCATGCACTTGCGGCCGCCGCGACCGGGTGGTTGGTCAGCTCCTTCTTCCTGACCGTCACCCATCTTCCCAGGGTCTTCTCGTTGATGCCGAGGTCGGCTGCCACTTGGGCGATGGGCTTCCCCGACGCGGCGGCGAAGTCTGCGGCCTCGGCGCGGTACCCCGCTGTGTAGGAGGGCCCGTCTGCCATGACTGACACTCCTTTCTTTTTGGCGCTGAAACGATTATCGCCGCTCAACGCCATTCCTCTAAGTCAAGTGTCCTTGAATACGATACAGTTCAAATGGACGAGGAGAATCTGGCGCTCCTCTCGATGAGCCCGGAGAGGTCCCTGGTCGTCACCTTCCCCCGCGCGAACGCGAAGCGGACGGCGGCGAGCCATGTCCTCACCGCGCGTTCCATTTAGGGAGTCCTCGAGAAGTCGATCTCTCTGTGCGATAATCGAGCTATTGAGTCTCGCGAGTTTAGAGCTGGTGATATGCATTGAAAATCAAGATGAAAAACATCGGCAGGGTCGCTGAGGCCGATATCGAGATTAATGGTATTGCCGTGATCGCCGGGGAGAACGGGACGGGGAAAAGCACGGTTGGAAAAGCGCTTTATGCGGCCTTCAACAGCATGTCCGATTCGGAGAACAAAATCGACCGCATGAGGCGCAATAGTGTTGAGCGCGCCATCAGGAAGGCATATGTGGGAAGCCCTCTCGACTCCACGTCTCGCCACAGGCGAACTGCTGGAAGAATGAATAGTTTCATCGACAGGGTTTTTTCGGGCGAGTGCACGAGGGACGAGCTTATTGATGAGATAAAGGAGTATTACGGGGAGGAGATCTCCCGTGAGATCGAATCCGATTTCACGAATGGCGTAGCAGGAGTTGCCGATCAGATTATCGAGATCATGGATATCTCCGATGATGAGGTATTTCGTGCGATTGCGACAAACAGGTTCCGAAGCGAGTTCAACGGCCAGATCAATTCGGTTTTCGGCGAAGAGCCCGGGAAGGTCGAACTCCAGATAAAGGACGCATCTACGGTTTTCTCGGTTGCAAGTGACGAGGTGGCGGAGGTGCACGATAGGAGGGTTTTGCGATTCAGGGCGCATTATCTGGACGACCCGTTCCTGATCGATTCTCTCGGAGGACCCTACGGCCCCGCTTTTCGGTTCAAGCCCCTCCTTGGACACCAGGAGGAGCTGCGGCAAGATTTGATTCAGGCGACCATCCGTAACGATGACAGCGAGTCCTCGCTGTTCGAAGAGATCGCGAAGGAGCGACACCTGAAGGTTCTCATGGACAAGGTTTCCTCCTTATGTCCGGGGCATTTCGAGAGGAGCGAAAGTCGCGGTCACCTTACGTATCTCGAAGAGGGCTTCGCTCGGGGGTTGGAGCCTGGGAACCTTTCTGCTGGCTTGAAGACGTTCGCCATCATGAAGGTGCTCTTGAAGTCCGGCGCGCTAGATGCCGGAGGGACTATTATCCTCGATGAACCCGAGATTCATCTTCATCCTGCATGGCAGCTGGCCTTCGCCGAGATAATCGTGCTGCTCCAGAAAGAGCTCGGGATGCACGTCTTAATGAGCACCCATAGTCCATATTTCCTGAATGCGATCGAAGTGTATTCTAAGAAGCACGCTGTTGATGGATTGTGCTCATATTATCTTGCGGAGACCTGCACTGATGGACGCTCTCGCTTTGCCGATATAACCGGCTCGACTGAGGTCGCCTACGAGAAGCTGGCGGCTCCTTTTGATACGCTTGAGAGGGAGGAGTACGGCCTTGAGTAGCGACCTGTGCGCCTCCTGCCCTCATCCGAACTCTCCCGCGGTGCCAGATGGCAGCGATGGTTGCTCCCGTTGCAGGACCTGTATCCTAAGGGACTGCACGTCGACCATCTCCAAAACATCCAGAGACGGGAGCGTCTCTCTTGTGGATGACGATTTGCCTGTTGTCAATTTTGACTCTGTTAAAGAATGCTACTGCAAGAAGGTCAATAGGTGGATGCAACTCCCGCGCTCCGCCGATGCGCTGTATTGCGATCGGGAAACGTTATATCTAGTCGAATTTAAAAACGGCAGTCTGAAGGAGACGCTGGGGAAGAGGCTCAATCCCAAGGATGACGAAGAGCTTGGTATCAATCTTGGCCAAAGGGACGCCCTCATCGAGAAGTGCAAGGACAGCGTTTTGATCTGCTCGGACCTGTGGGGAAAGAGGACGAGATGGTTTCGCGAGCACTGCGTCTTTGTTTTGGTATACAACGAGGACAAGAACAAGACCGCGTTGAAGCGGGTTGCCAGCTCGATTAGGAAAAAAGCGCGTTTTGGGCTTCCTGACAAATTGAAAGGTTTTTGCGTGAAGGATGTCTTGACGCTAACCGAAAAGGAGTTTTCGACATCGCTCCTTTCAACTTGGCGAGACGCAGAAGAAATCGCGGAGGTCGACGCGTAGGAGACCGAAAAGCATCCGGTGGCTATTTGCTCCCGATATCGATCGTTCGTCTGCAGTCGGTTTTCTTTCCGCTGCGCCCGCCAGTTTGCGATGAGTCGCGCACCGTGTGAAGCTCAACACGGATGAAATACAAATATAATCCCCCCTTGCACTGTGTTGATAAATATTGCTCGTCGAACTCATCTGAACTGGGCTTTCTTGCATAGAACTGCCTGAACCTGAGCGTTTTCGGGTATCGCATTGCCCGATCGAGCACCATCGCGACCTTCTCAAGCTTGTCCTCGGGCGGACTCATAGCCACAGCCCCGCATGTCGTCCCGGTTGGAGCCGGGATGAGCCCTCAGGAAGCACTGCATGAAGTAGCGCATCCGGTTCACGGGCCCCAGCGGGTTCTGGCCGTCGGGAACGCCCTTGAGCAGCTTCGCGTTGTAGTGCTGGCTCTTCAGTGACAGATTGTTGACGGGAGCCGTGTGGCGCCCGAACGTCGCCAAGGTCTTCGCCCTGCTTGTCTTGCCAAGGCCCTCCCGGATGAAGATTGAATTGCCTGGCTCATCGCAGCCGAGCGCGACACGGCCTCTACCCGAGACCATCATCTCTACACATAGCCCATCATTCGACAAGAACGCGCAGTTTGTCCTGCATAGGCGCATGGTGTCCCCCTCCGCCGCAAGAGGTGAGCAAAAGAGAGGCTCCCCTCGCCACTACCGGACAAAGGGACCTCTCTGGGGAAACACGCTATAAAACCTTCTTGCCGGGCGGTCGAGTACAGCACCGACGGCGTACCCGTGGAGACCTACCCAGAGCCCACGCCATTTCAAGTTTCTTGGTCTTCAACGCCACAATCCGATAATCATCCAGCCGTCGAAATGACCTCGTCACAGGCGGCAAGCATCTCCTCGTCATGAGTGACAACGATTACAATATGGTCTCTCTTAATTTCATGAAGCAATTTGATCAGCGCACCTCGACTCTTCGCATCAAGTGCTGAGGTCGGTTCATCAAAAAGCATAACGTCCGGCGATTTCAACAGCTGTCTCACAATTGCAATCTTTTGCTTCTCGCCGCCGGACACCCCTCCTTTCCCGCCGTCAAGCATCGCCGTTGCCCCGTTCTCCACAGAAGCAGCCATTTCGTCTAGCCCCAATATGACAAGCATCCGATTCAGCTTATCCATCTCGTAATCATCAGAAAGCAGCGTAAGATTATCGAGAATCGTCCCCTCAACGATAGGGGGTTCTTGCTCCGTAATGCTGACTCGACACCGCCGCAATGCATATCGATCGATGCAACGCTGTGACACCCCGTTGTAGCGAACGGCCCCTTCTGTGTCATCTGGATATAGCCCCAATATCACTGACAGCAGCGAGCTCTTCCCCGAACCATTCGGCCCCGAGATTCCATATAGCCGACCCCTGGAAAACGCGAGCCCCTCAATGCTTAACGCGACCCTTTCCGCCCCTGGATAACGTAGCTTGATGTTCTCTAGACGGATTTCCTCAATCGGACCAAGCGCCAATTTGCCATTCGCTTCCACCGGGACATCCCAAATTCTTTTCAGCCGCTCATAGCATACGCGATTAGTCTGGTAATCCCTTCCCCAGCCCAACAAATACTGTACCGCTGAGCTTAAGTTCGAATAATATCCAACAGCAGTCACGAGAAAACCAGGCAACAGTCTCCCGCCCATCACTTCAACCGCGCCCACAGCAAGAAGACATCCTTGAGCGGCGGAAGCGACCAACGCGTTGCCAAAGGTAAATCTAGACCCTACTTCCTGATTTGCTCTCATCGTTGGATAGAGCCCATTAAAAGCTTCGACCAGTACAGCGCGGGACCTATCGAACAAAGCATGTTTGCGGATGAAATCAACTTTCTCCAACTGATCTTGTAGACAGGAAAAAAACCTCGCGCTCTGCTCTTGTACGTCAAAACTTCTCTCAAACAGCCTTGCGCGTGAAACCGCATAAAAAGCGGCACTCGCTGCCGCAAGAACAAGGCAGACCACACTCAACTTGATATTCAGGCTACCGAGAACAAACAGGGCGGACAAAAGGGTGATAACGTTGCTTGAAACTCCCACAACCGAGTTGATTACGAAGATGACAAGGTCATTAGCGTCGTGATTGATTTGCTGGTTATAATACGACGCGTTGAAGCCCTCGAAGAATGCCTGGGGAAGGTGCTTCACGTGCTCAAGCGTATCCGCATTTAAGCCGAACCCCGCATGCGACTGAAGGTTGATGTACAGCATCTCTGAGCAATACACTAGTCCCGCTCGAACCGCTTGGACCGCAACCAAAATAAGGCAACAAACGAGAACGGCGGCAAGATCGGCGCTGGCCGGCATCGCCAATCGGTTTACCACTATGCCGGTAAGAAAGGGACCCGCAAGCGCAAGCAGCCCGACCAAAACTGTTACGACAAGATAGGCGTAGAATCGACCGCCCAGTATATATTTTCTACAGAGATTAAGCATCAGCCTCATTTTGCCCCGCACCCCGTTTTGCCGTATTCATCATCTGGGAGAGCAGCATTTTTTGCTCGGCATCATACCGGAAGGAAACGCAACGTTTCCCCTCACCGTTTAAGGCGTGGTTGGGGCACCCTCCCATGCACATGGGAAAAGCAAAGCACTCTTGGCATTCCGGGTCATCCGGCTCATATGCCATCCAGTTAATCATGTTCTTGCTCAACATTGGCGGCTCGAAAATAGTTCCGACCCTCCGCTCCTTCATTCCAATGTCATCCCAGCACTTATACAAATCTCCGACGGGATCAACCACGTACGAGTTGATTCCAACGGCGCAACATATCCCGAAATTCGTCCCACCAAAAGGTTGAACTTTGAAGCCCCGCGCAATTGCCCTTTTATAAAACTCAGTCTCCTCATACGAGAACTCTTTTACAGTAAAGCAGTGGCTGTCGTTCGCACATACCTGATTGATATCGTCAACAGGGGCTAAATAGAAGTGAACCTTATTCATCAGGCCATTTAGCTCGAGATAATCCAATAGCTCTTGAGCGGCCTCGATGTTGGTCTTGTCGACGTTGCTCCTTATCGAAATATCGATGATGTCGGCACACTCTTTGACGTTCTTGAGAATACGTTCGTATGTAGGGCTTCCGTCGTGAAGAATCCTTCTCGAATCGTGATCCGACTTCGATCCATCTATAGTCACTTGCGCGCTCGTCACACCACATGCCGCGAGCCTCCTTGCAACATCAGGCGTCAGCAGATAGCCATTTGTCACTATCGATGCGGAATATTCACACGTTGGCCCCACGACATCTTTCAGATCCGACGTAATCCGTTCGATCATCTACATTCCGAGCAGAGGCTCGCCGCCGTACCATCCAACTGAGAGACTTGCGATACCAGGATAGTAATCTTTCACGAACTTGGAGAGCTGTGTCAAAACCTCCTCGCCCATCGTCGTGTACGCCTGTCCCTTTTCATAGCAGTAGGGACAGCAAAAGTTGCAAGCCATCGTTGGCGCAATGGTAAGGGACAGAGCAGTATTCGCAAAGCGCGCGGCGCGACTTTGCAACCTGATCTCCCCAAGCTCGTCCCTCTCCTCATTGACTAGGATGCCTCCCCTTATCAGCTCCGCGACAAGATCATCGGCATCCCGAACGTCCCCTTCTTGAATCCTTTTGAATTTCTGCGCGTATTCCGGATTTAACGACAGGATGCCGCCGGTTCGCGCATTCATGATAAGAAGACTTCCGTTATGTTCATGCACCACATTAAATTGCGACAGTTTCACTTCGCACCATCTCCATTTCCAACCAAATCCATATCGACCCTCAGACGCTGCGCATACGCCAGCGCACTACCTTCTTCGATAAAAACTGCACGAAAGCAGCAATAGACATGCGAGCGACACGATGACCGCATGGCCGCATGCAGCCATCAGGACCGTCCCGCCGGCAGCCCCGCACGCCCTCATCCAATAAGCCATGTGAACCGGGGGTAAAACGGTTGGGAAACTCATCGCGATAACAAGGCCCGCGAACGTTGCGACCAGCAAGGCTCCCGACACAAGAGATCTGATCCTGAACACCTCATATGCAACCGCAACCATCAGCGTATAAGCGGCGTCTATAACGATATTCGACAGGAGTGCCGAGGTCACATTACCAACCGTAAGGCTGTCTAGACCGCTTCCGGAGCACACGGCAAAGACCGCAGCGACACCGAGAGTAAACACGATGTAGGGGCACAGCGTATACACTTCGCAAGCCAATGTCTTTGCCGCAAACAGCTGCCAGCTGCGGAAGCCCCGAGCAATCGAAACTCCCCTTGCCGACACGCTCGTCGCATCACCGAATAGCGTCCCCGCCACAACAACAGAGACGATTGGGAAGAACACCGTATGCGCCATGGAGACGACACTTAGCCAGGAAGAGATACCCGTTGGCCCAACCCCTATCGAGAAAAGATAGCCCGGATCGGCGGAAAAGCCAAAGAACTGGCCCTCTCCCCCTGCGGAGACCCATGCGCCGGACCCGGCAAACACATAAATCCCCGCGATGCCCAAATACATCAGCGCTATTATCACGGCGAGTTTCATTCTCCTTGCGCGGAACAGTTCCGCCCTGACCGACATCCCAAGATTCATCGAACCGCCGTCCTTACAAATAGCGAGACGAGCGCAACTCCAACCGACACAAGCACAGTGCCGCCCGCATACAGCAAAACCTGAATTACACCAACATTCTGCATACTCAGGGAACACAGGTTCATCAGGTAATACACGGGCGAGAGCATGAGCAGCAAGCTGGGCTGACCGCTTCCGTATGTACTTGGGAACCACACCATCACAAATGTCGAAACCGCTATTGCAACGACGCTGCTCGCCACCACACTCCTCGTGAGCAAATACAGGGCGAAGGTAGCGGCGTACATCGAAATGAGCAGCAGCGCGATCATCAGCGCAATCGATACAAATTGGGCAAACCCTGAGCACGAGGCCCCAACGTCCCATTGGGCCATCTTGGTTAAATACAGCGCAGTCGTAGAAAGAAGATACACGGCACCGACCAGAGTGCAGTTCACCAACAGCTTCGTGATCACAATCGCCGCCTGCGACACCCCTCGCGATCTCGATACGGCGTAAGCCACGGATTCAAAGTCTCTCGACGTAGCGTAAACCGCGTAGAGAATCGTCACCGGAATCCAGACCACTGTAGACGCAAAAGACGTCCGGGCAACAGAGCCCAAAACGTCCCCTGCATCCACTAGGTTTCCAATAAAACCTATAGCCCCTCCAAGCGTATACGGGTCATCACCGGCGACCATGATCAGCACCTCAGACGAAGTCGCAGCCGCAACCACATACAGCACAGCCGCAAGCGCAATCATCAGAGCGGTCGCCGGGTGCCTGGCGAGCAACCATACCTCGCTCCGAAAAGCTGAGATGAACTCGCGTTTCATCACAGCTCGCTCTCTCGACCGATGAGCTCCGAATAAAACTCCTCAAGGCTCTTCCTATGAGAATACGCCTCCGCAACCCTCACACCTGCGGTCGAGAGCGCTTCGATTGCAATGCCCCGCCCTTCCTTTTTCTCCTCATAGCGCATAAGGACGCTGCCGTCCGGCAGAAAAGAATGTGAGGTCTCATCTCCGAGAACCGATCTCGTTCGCTCCAGATCGTCCACATGCAACACGAAACCACCGCGGCATGACTTTTCCAGCTGAGGTGCGGTCATCCTTCGAATGAGGCGACCATGACTTATGAAGAGGTAATCAGTTGCCAGCTTGTGCATCTCCTCAAGATTGTGGCTGGATACGAGAATCGTTTTACCTTGATCTTTGTTAAGATGCGTAAGGATTTTTCTTACTTCGACTATCCCCATCGGATCCAGGCCGTTTGTCGGCTCGTCCAGGATCAACAGCTCCGGATCGCCCAGCAACGCTATGGCCAGATCGAGACGCCTCCTCATTCCCATTGAGAAGTTCTTCACTTTCTTCCCGCCGGCCTCCCCCAAACCGACGGTTGATAACACACCGTCGATGGAACGATCGGTGGGAAGCCCCCACTCAATACAGCGAACGACCAAGTTGTCTCGCGCGGTCAGATTAGGATACGAAGCATTGAGGTCGGGCATATAACCCAGCCTTTCCCTGCAGCTCCGTATTTCACGTCTCCCGGTTTGCCCAAACATCGAGATCGTTCCTGACGATGGCTCCGAAAGCCCCGTGATCAATCGAATTAACGTGCTCTTGCCGGCACCATTCTCCCCAATGAGTGCACACAGCTCGCCTTCCATTAAAGAGAACGAGACTGATTTAACCGCTTCAAACCCGCCATATCTCTTGGATATGGCACGCAATTCAACTGGGACTTCCCGCATGGACGACATCCTCCCCGTCAATAAAAAGGGACGACATGGCAATTGTGCGGGGTTATAGGTAACGTCGGTTCGCCCCCCATATTGCAATGCCACATCGCCCCTCAGGCGCTGCTGGCCAAAATATCTTTGAACAGTCTGTGCACGCCGTACGGCGTGCACTATCCGCTAAAAGCGGATAGTGCACTCCTGTGAAGAACACTTGGTGCTGCAGCTGCCGTGCGCGTAAAAGAAGCAATTGCTGCACATGGGCTCAGCCCCGGCTGACGGCTCGGTAATCCATTCCATTTCATTCCCCTCCTTTCGCGGTAGAAAGCCAGTTCATCTCTGCCCCCTAGAAACGGAACGTGCAGGACTGATTGGGGCACCTCTTCGTGCATCCCCCGTGCGCGTAGAAGAAGCAGTTGCCGCACGCGGGTGCAACGCCTTCCTCCGGCTCGTTAATCCAATCCATCTCTCCCTCCTTTCCTTGCATACCGAATTGATAATGTTATTCTAATTCGATATGTATCATATTTCAATATAAGCTTATTTATATATTACACAAGGTAAGCACCCCCCTGCATCCAGCACAGGAAATGACTCTCTCGTTCCCCAGTGACGCGGCGAGAAATACAGGCCACTGCAGGACGTTGAATGAACAGCCCGTGAAAACCGTTGTTTTCACGGGCTGCACCTGCTCAATACTTTTTTATTCTCCAGCCTCAGTCGTCTCTAAGATCGACCACGTAAACATGATCTGACTCCAGGACCGGGTCATCACCCGTCGCGGTCGCCCTGCTCAGCGCGTTGCGGGCGCGCCGCGTCGCCAGTTCCTCAAGTTCTCTTTCGTTGACGCGCTTAATAAGATCGCCAGGCTGGCAATCAAGCTCTACGCAAATATCCAGCAATGTCTTTAACCTAATTGCCTTCACCTTGCCATTTCGTATTTTTGAGATACTTGCCGGTGTGTGCCCGGTCGCCCGAATGATATCCGTACTCGTCTTTCCGCGTCGAAGCAATAAGCTTTCAAGCTCAATAATCAGATAGTCCATGCCGCCCCTCACACCAAATCCTCGGTCTGGTCTTGAAGCAGAGCTCCGTAGCGCCATATCGCAGAAATCGAGAAGCAGCAAACGGCCCCCAGCACAGCACCAATATCTATGGGCAGGGCCAGGTTTTCAAACATCGAATAGGCGTTCCCCAGCAAGTCGAAGGGGCCAATCACTATCGAAAGAAACCCCGGAGAAAACAAGAGGTCACCTATTGCCGCTGCAACAAACAGCCACCCGATAATCGAGATTCTTCGAGCATGCGAAAGGGTAAAGGGCGATTCGCCATGAGCCATGTCCATGCTGATTCCCCGCAGGGTCCATGTGGCCCCTCCGGAAATCAGAAGATACATCAAAGGAACCACTACGGAAACCGTCTTTGATGGATCATATAGGTTTCCTTGAGCAGCCATAAGCCCAATGGAAATAACCACCACCACCGAACAGCAACACACCGCTATAAACAGCGCCGTAAACAGAATCCCAAGCCTTCTTCCGAGAGTCATCATCTTCTGGATGGACTTATCGATCTTCTGGGCGCTATTCACCACAGCTCCTCCTAAAGCAATCAGAGGTCTTCTTACTTACTGTTTTTCCTACATTGTAACGAACTCGATAAGAAGAGGGTCGCTTCACGCCGCGCAATCCCGAACTCCAAGCGTTTCTCATCAGCATTGCCCATCTTTCGAGTCGAAATTCAAATCCAGTTTCTTATCGCATGCTGAAATCAACCCGAACTGGATGTGACTGGAAAACAGCGCGCTGCGTCGGTCGCGCTTTCCCGAGCGACTCTGGCACAACAGACGATATGAGTTGAACATTGGGGCCTCTCCCCTTGCAGCTCTCTCGTGGGTCGGGCGACAATGGTCGTACCATCAACCGCGGCCGCGCGCTGCGGGCCCTCGGCCTCGGCTGCGTCGTCGGGGCGGTCCCGAAGATGCACCGGCCCGCGGCCGACCGCGGCCGCAAGAACGACCGCCGCGACGCCGAGTGGCTGGCACGCATGCTGGCGCGCCGCAACGTCGTCGAGGTGTGGGTCCCCGACGAGCGCCCTCGAGGACGCGCGCGACGACCTGCAACACGCCAAGCAGCGGATGTCGAAGTTCCTGCTGCGCCACGGCCTCGTCTTCGACGAGACGACGCCGGCCGGCAGGCGCAGGGGCGCCTGGACGGGGGCCTACTGGGACTGGACGGAGTCCCTCTCCTTCGACGAGCCCGACGACGCCGCGGCCTACGAGCACTACATGGACGGAAATGACCTGGTAGAGAACCCTCGCACCGTCTACGTCGCAGGGGACGTAGACGAACTCGTCGAGCACGAGCAGCCTCGCGGGCGACACGTCGTTCAACAGTTTCGACAGCGTTCCCTTGCGCTTCGCGTTGCCGAGCTCGAGAACCAGCTGCGCGGTCTGCCAGAACCTGACCGACATGTCCGCGGCGACCGCGCGCATCGTGAGGGCGACTGCCATGCGCGTCTTGCCGCGCCTGGACTTACCGAAGAAGACGAGGTCTTCGCGCGATTGTTTGTGTCAACGGCCAACTGAATGTGAACCCTTCTTGCATTGTTGCAACCTGGCTGGCAGCCGGTCTTTAATGACGACGACCATTGTCGCCCGACCCACAAAAGAGCCGCAAGGGGAGGAGCTCCCAATGTTCAACTCATATCGTCTATGGCGCACTACCATTCACCGAAAGTCGGCAACTTTTTCATTCTCTCTATACATGTTTAAACAACATGTTCTACAATAGGGACAATAGCAATGGAAACTCGGGACGAGCCGTCTATCCATCTACGGCGCAGCCCCTTATTCAAAAGGACGGTGAGTGCATCCATGGAGCGTGCAAGCGGCGTTCTGATGCCCGTTTCGTCATTGCCCGGACCTTACGGTATCGGCGGCTTTGGCTGGAACGCCTATGACTTTGTCGATTTCCTCGCCTCGTGCAAACAACATTACTGGCAGATTCTCCCCCTTACGACAACGAGCTATGGCGACTCGCCCTATCAGTCGTTCTCGGCCCGTGCGGGCAACCCCAATTTCATCGACTTTGCCGAGCTTATCGAGGCCGGCTATCTGGAGCAGTGCGATATCGACGGCGTGTACCTGGGCTCCGACCCCAGCAATGTCGACTATGGTGCCATCTTTGGTGGCCGTCGTCAGATTCTCGACCGCGCCGCCGAGCGCTTTGCCGCCGACAAGCCGGCCGACTTCGACGACTTTGTCCAAGCAAACGAAGACTGGCTCATCCCCTACTGCGAGTTCATGACCGTCAAGGAGGAGTGCGGTCTCAAGGCCTTTTGGGAGTGGCCCGCAGAGCTCCGTACCCGCGGCGAGGCTTCTGCCAAGGTCTGCGCCGCCCATCCCGCGCGCATGCTCTACCACCAGATGACGCAGTACTTCTTCAATCGTCAGTGGAGCCGCCTCAAGGCCTATGCCAACGAGCGCGATATCCTCATCATCGGCGACCTGCCCATCTATGTCTCGCGCGACTCCGTCGAGATGTGGGCCACGCCCGAGCTCTTTAAGATCGACGCCGCCGGTAATCCTGTGAGTGTCGCCGGCACGCCGCCCGACCAGTTCTCGGCCACCGGCCAGTACTGGGGCAATCCCATCTACGACTGGGACGCCATGGAAGCCGACGGTTTCTCCTGGTGGGAGGGCCGTATCCGCGCCGCCCTCGACATGTACGATGTCATCCGCCTGGATCACTTCCGCGGCTTCGAGGCCTATTGGGAGGTGCCGTTCTCCTCACCCGATTCGTCCTACGGTTCGTGGACGCAGGGCCCCGGCCTCAAGTTCTTCAAGACGCTCGAGGAAAAGCTCGGCACGCTGCCCATCATCGCCGAAGACCTGGGCTTCCTCACCCCCGGCGTCATCGACATGCGCGACAACTCGGGCTTCCCCGGCATGAAGATCTTGCAGTTCGCCTTTGAGGGCACCAACTCGTACTACCTGCCGCACAACTACATTGCCAACACCGTCGCCTATGTGGGCACACACGACAACGAGACGGCGCGCGGTTGGTTTGAGGGAACGGCCACCCCGCGTCAGCGCGAGCAGGCGGCCCTGTACACCCACCAGCAGGCAGGCGAGCCCATGGCCGATGCACTCAACCGCGCCATCGCCGCCAGCGTAAGCGATACCTGCATCTACACCATGCAGGACCTGCTCAACCTGGGCAACGAGGCGCGCATCAACACTCCCGCCACCATGGGCGGCAACTGGACCTGGCGCATGCTCGATGGCGCCATCACCCGCGAGCTCGAGCACAAGCTCACCGGCTGGACCGAGACCTACTTCCGCATCCCGTCGGAAGACGAAATTGAGCTTCCCCAATAGGAGCCACCGCGCCCGACCCCACCCCATCGTGCGGACGCGTCCGTTTTCCCCGCGCGAGGCCACTCCAATCCCTCGCGCGGGCTTCTTTTGAATTTCTGACATGTAATCAACCCATCACAGGAGGAAACATGCCCCGTATCAATCTTGCGGATCTTGCCGAGCAGTCCTTTGGCACCTCGCTCGAGCAGCTCGATGACCGTCGTATTTATAAGCTGCTGGCCAAGCTCGTGCAGGAGCGCTCTGCCGCCTGTCCTCTCAACAACGGCAAGAAAAAGCTCTACTACATCTCTGCCGAGTTTTTGATCGGCAAGCTGCTCATCAACAATATGATCGACCTTGGCATCTATGACGAGGTTAAGGACCAGCTCACCGCCGCGGGCCACGACCTCAACAAGATCGAGGAGTTCGAGGTCGAACCGTCGCTCGGCAACGGCGGCCTGGGCCGTCTGGCCGCATGCTTCCTGGATTCCATCGCCACGCTGGGCTTGACCGGCGATGGCGTGGGCCTCAACTACCATTACGGCCTGTTCCGCCAGCGCTTTGTCGACAACCAGCAGAAGGCCGTCCCCGACGAGTGGCTCGGTGAGCAGGACATCCTAGTCGACGACGACCGCTCCTACACCGTCGAGTTCGGTGATTTTGCCGTTACTTCCAAGCTCGTCAACATCGATGTACCCGGTTATGGCCAGCCCACCAAGAACCGCCTACGCCTGTTCGACCTGGCAAGTGTCGACGACGGCCTGGTCCCCGGCAGCTCCATCGACTTCGACAAGACCGAGATCGCCAAGAACCTCACCTTGTTCCTCTATCCGGATGATTCCGACGAGCAGGGCCGCCTGCTTCGCATCTACCAGGAATACTTCATGGTGAGCAACGCCGCCCAGCTCCTGATCGACGAGGCCATCGAGCGCGGCAGCAACTTGCACGACCTGGCCGACTACGCCGTAGTCCAGATCAATGACACGCACCCCACCATGGTCATTCCCGAGCTCATTCGCCTGCTCACCACCGAGCACGACATCGAGTTTGACGAGGCCGTGACCATCGTACGGTCCATGGTCGCCTACACTAACCACACGATTCTTGCCGAGGCCCTCGAGAAGTGGCCGCTCGCCAGCCTGCAAAAGGTCTCCCCTGCCATCGCCGACATTATCGTCAAGCTCGATGAGATCGCCAAGGCCGAGCACGACGACCCACGCGTCGCCATCATCGACGAATACGACACCGTCCACATGGCCCACATGGACATCCACTTTGGCTTCTCCATCAACGGCGTCGCCGCGCTGCACACCAAGATCCTGGAGGATACCGAGCTTCATCCGTTCTACGAGATCTACCCCGAGAAGTTCTCCAACAAGACCAACGGCATCACCTTCCGCCGTTGGATCCATGGCGCCAACCCCGCGCTCGCCAGCCTGCTCGACGATGTGATCGGCACCGATTGGCGCAGCACCGGCGACCTGAGTAAGCTTGCCGAGTTCGTTGACGACAAAGATGTTCTTGAGCGCCTGGCCGCCACCAAGGCCGAGGCCAAGGCCATCATGCGCCAGTTCATGGCGCTCGAGCAGGGCGTGACCATTCCCTCCAACGCCATCATCGACGTCCAGGTCAAGCGCATCCACGAGTACAAGCGCCAGCAGATGCTCGCGCTCTACATCATCTGGAAGTACCTCGATATCAAGAACGGCAACAGACCTAAGCATCCCGTCACCATCATCTTTGGCGGCAAGGCGGCCCCTGCCTACACTATCGCCCAAGACATCATTCACCTGATCCTGACGCTGTCCCAGTGGATTGCAAACGACCCCGACGTGGCTCCCTACCTGCAGGTTGTCATGATCGAGAACTACAACGTCACCGCTGCCGAGCGCGTGATCCCCGCTGCTGACATCTCCGAGCAGATCAGCCTGGCCTCCAAGGAGGCGAGCGGCACCTCCAACATGAAGTTCATGCTCAACGGCGCTTTGACCCTGTGCACGCTCGACGGTGCCAACGTGGAGATTGCCGAGCTTGTCGGCGACGAGAACATCTATACCTTTGGCGCCTCGTCCAAGCAGGTCGAGCAGCTCTACGCCGACGGCACCTATGACGCCGGCGCGCTCTACCGCAAGCCCGGCATCAAGCTGCTGGTGGACTTCATCACCAACCCCGCCTTTATGGCGACCGGCAACGCCGAGCGCCTGCAGCGCCTGCACGACGACATCATGGGCAAGGACTGGTTTATGGCTCTACTCGACATTGAGGAGTACATCCAGACCAAGGAGCGCGTGCTGGCCGACTACGAGGACCAGGACGCTTGGATGCGCAAGGCGCTGATCAACATCGCCAACGCCGGCACCTTCTCGTCCGACCGCACGATCTCCCAGTACAACGACGAGATCTGGCACCTGGACTAACCCATTCCCCTTACCCATCCTCTTGAAAGCGGAGTCGTGGCAACACGGCTCCGCTTTTTGTGTCCATATGCCGGCCTATGGTTTGTCTCGACCAAACAATCTCGATCTGTAACACCTAACCGGCAAAATTGGGTCTATCTGTTACAGATCAAGACAAACAGAATTGTCCCGATGAACTGTCTCAATCTGTAACAGATAACCGCTGGAATCGGGTCTACCTGTTACAGAACGAGACAGACGGGCAAGGCTGCTAAAACAATCTCGATCTGTAACAGGTAGCTGCCAAAAACAGTCCTTCGTGTTACAGATCGAGATGAAAGGACAGGCAGCTCGACGCCGTCTCGATCTGTAACATCTAGGCCCAATTTGGCCCTCTACCTGTTACAGATCAAGACAAACTGACAGATGGACAACCCCAACACAAAGAAAGGCTCCCCTCTCGCCCAGTGGACGGGAGGGGAGCCTTATATGTGACCGCGGCAAAAGGATGGCAAAGCCGCAGTCGCCCAAAGGAAGGGCCTGGTTGCACCGGGCCTAGATAAGGTTCTTGCCAGAGACCTTATCGAAGAGATGAGTCGCGTTCTTCTCGAACTTGAACCAGATGGGGTCGCCAGCCTTGAGCGCGCCCTTGGCCTCGAGGTCGACGACGGGGATAATCAGGACAAACTGGCCGTCGGGAGCGGTCACGTGGACATGCTCGGTCGAGCCCATGAGCCCGGTCACCTCGACGGTGCCCTGGAGCACACCCTCCTCGCCCTTGTCGGCAAGCAGGATCTGCTCGGGGCGCACGCCGGCCGTAATCTCCTTCACGTCGCCGCCGTCCCAGTTGAGGGCAAGCTGAGCGCAAGTCTCCGGGGCGAGCGCCACGTTCATATCCTCGGTCTTGACAGTAAAGCCGTTGCCCGAGCGCACCAGCTGGGCATCGAAGAAGTTCATCTGCGGCACGCCGATGAAGCCGGCGACGAAGATGTTCGCGGGATGGTTGAAGACCTCCTGCGGCGTGGCGATCTGCTGGACGACGCCGTCCTTCATGACCACGATGCGGTCGCCGAGGGTCATAGCCTCGGTCTGGTCGTGGGTAACGTAGATGAAGGTGCCCTTGATCTCGTGACGCAGCTTAATGAGCTCGGCGCGCATCTGGTTACGAAGCTTGGCATCCAGGTTGGACAGCGGCTCGTCCATCAGGAAGACCTTGGGGTCACGCACGATGGCGCGGCCGATGGCGACGCGCTGGCGCTGGCCGCCAGAGAGCGCCTTGGGCTTACGGTCGAGGTACTCGGTAATACCCAGGATCTCGGCAGCGGAGCGAACCTTGCGGTCGATCTCGTCCTTGGGGACCTTCTTGAGCTCAAGCGTAAACGCCATGTTCTCGTACACCGTCATATTGGGGTACAGAGCATAACTCTGGAACACCATGGCGATGTCGCGGTCCTTGGGCGCCACGTCGTTGACGCGCTTGCCATCGATGAACACATCGCCGGAGGTGATGTCCTCCAGGCCGGCGACCATGCGCATCGTCGTGGACTTACCGCAGCCAGAAGGGCCAACGAGGACGATGAACTCCTGGTCGTGAACGGTGAGGTTGAAGTCCTCTACAGCGAGCACACCGTCCTCGGTAACCTTGAGGTTGTGCTTCTTCTCCTCGGTCTTCTTCTTTTTGCCAAAGAAGCCCTTCTTTTTTGACTCGTTGTTGGGATACACCTTCTGAACATGTTTGAGAACGATCTCGGCCATGTCTTTACCTTTCGATACGCGGCGCCGCGCTGAGAGGCGCCGCCAAAACTTGCAAAACAGTTACGGCATCAGCCCTTGACGGCACCTGCCACCACACCGTCGATGATGTACTTCTGGCAGAAGATGTACATGATGACGATGGGGATGACGACCATCATGATGCACGCCATCATGGGACCGAGCTCGACGTGGCCATAGCCGCCACGGAAGTACTGGATCAAGATAGGAATGGTCTTGTACTTGGTGGAGTCGAGCGTAAGGTAGGGCAGCAGATAGTCGTTCCAGACCCACATGGTCTCAAGGATGCCGACCGAAAGATAGGTGGGCTTCATAATGGGAAGGACGATCTTAAAGAACACTTGGACCGGGTTGCAGCCGTCGATCATGGCCGCTTCCTCAATCTCGAGCGGGATGTTCTTGACGAAGCCGGCGAACATAAAGACCGCGAGGCCCGCGCCAAAACCAAGGTAGATGAAGCAGATGTTAAACGGCGTGTTAAAGCCGATGCGGTCCGCGAGGTTGGACAGCGTGAACATGAGCATCTGGAACGGTACGACCATCGAGAAGACGAACAGGTAATAGAAGAAGTTCGAGATCTTGCTGTTGACGCGCACCACGTACCAAGCGCACATGGAGCAGCACACCAGAATCAGCACGACCGACGTGACCGTGATGATAAGCGAGTACATAAACGCCGAGGCAAAGCCCTGCTCGTTCAGAGCGTGCACGTAGTTTGCGAGGCCGTTGAACGTCTCGGGCGTGAGCAGATCGAACGCCGTGGTGGTGCTGATTGCGGTCGCTTTCTTAAAGGAATTGAGCGCAATCATGAACACGGGGTAGATCCATGCGAGCGACAGGATCGTAAAGAAGATCGAGAGCGCGCGGTTGATAGCCTTATCGCGTTTCATTACTGCTGCACCTCCTTGGACCTCGTGGCCTTAAGCTGGATCATAGAAATAGCGACAACCAGGATGCAGAAGATAACTGCCTTGGCCTGACCGATGCCCTGCCATGCGATGCCAGCACGCGAATAGAACGTGTTGTAGATGTTCAGGGCGAGCATCTCGGTGGAGTGCGCCGGGGCGCCACCGGTAAGGGCGAGGTTCTGGTCGAACAGCTTAAAGCCGTTGGTGATGGACAGGAACAGGCAGATGGTGATGGTCGGCATCAGGTTGGGGATCTTAACCTTCCAAAACGTCTGCCATGCCGTAGCGCCATCGACCTTGGCGGCCTCGATGTAGTCAGACGGAATGGACTGCAGACCGGCGATGTAGATGATCATCATGTAGCCGACCTGTTGCCACAGGGTCAGGATGATAAGGCCCCAGAAGCCAGCGGCGGAGTTGAGGGCGATAAGCTGGGCACCCACGTTGGAGAGCAGGCAGTTGATCAGAATCTGCCAAATGTAACCCAGTACAATGCCGCCAATCAGGTTAGGCATAAAGAAAATCGTACGGAAGATGTTGGTGCCCTTGAGCGCCTTGCGAGTGAGCGCCTGCGCAATGGCCAGCGCGATCACGTTGATGAGCACCGTCGACAGGAAGGCAAACGCCACGGTAAAGAAGAACGACGTGGAGAACTGCGGATCGGACAGCGCGCGCACGTAGTTCTCGATACCGACAAAGTGCGCGTTATTGATGGTAATAAACTGGCAGAACGAGAGATAGAAACCCTGGATAAAGGGAATCACGAACCCGATCATAAACGCCAGGCACGTGGGCAGCATAAAGAGCGGCCACCAGCGTTTGAGTGCTTTGCCCATAGAAGGGTCCTTTCAATATGCAGGGGGCGGGCAAACCTACGTCTGCCCGCCCCCTGTCGCTAATCAGATAGCTTGGGCAGCAACTGCTTACTCGGAAGCAGCCTTCTCGGTCTTCCAGCCATCGACGAAGGCGTTCTTGACGCCGTCCCACTTGGTGTTGTCGGCAGCATAAGCGATGAGAGCCTGCTTGAGGTTCTTCTTCCACTCCTCAGAGGGGATGTAAACGAAGTCCCAAGCAACGGTCTTCTTGCCGTCCTTGGCCATAGCAACGGCCTGCTGCGAGAAGACGTTGGTGGTCTCCTTAGCGCTCTTGAACGGGGCGGTCAGACCCATCTTGTCAGCGATGATGCTGGTGGCGGTGTCAGAAGTGACGCACCAATACATGAAGTCCTCGGTGGCCTTCTGGGCATCCTCGGAAGCCTGGGAGCTGACGCACCAGTAGTTCTCGCCGCCGGAGCACAGGCCCTGGTTCTCCTCGCCGTCGACGCCGATGTAGATCGGCAGCATGCCGAGCTGGTCATCGGTCATACCGGCCTTGGTGAGGTCGGCATAGGCCCAAGAGCCGTTCTGATAGAAGACGGCCTTACCGGTTGCGAACTCGTTGGTGGCGTCGTCGCCGGTCTTAGAGGCGAGCTGCGAAGGATCGCAGGTGGAGTCGGTGATGTACAGGTCGAAGATCTGCTTAAAGTTGTCGAGATACTCGCCCTTGATCTCGTCGTCCTCCTGGTTGTGCTCCTTCTCGAACTCGTAGTAGAGCGGGAGGTTGGCGAGGTGGGTGGTGTAGCGCCAGCTGGAGGAGTCATCCATACCGGCGGAAGTGAAGGCACCGTCAACGCCGAGCTCGTCCTTGCGGGCCTGGATGTCATCGGCGCAAGCCTTCAGCTTGTCGAAGGAGTTGATGTCCTCGGCCTTGTAGCCGGCCTTCTCGAGGAGCTCCTTGTTGTAAATGATGCCGTAGCTCTCCTGAACCCAGTCGATACCCAGATCCTTGCCGTCGGACTGCAGCGCCAGGGAGTCGTCGATGAGCTCGCCGCGGAGCTTGGTGTCGGAAAGATCGGCGCAGTAGTCCTTCCAGTTCTTAAGGCCGGTGGGGCCGTTGACCTGGAACAGCGTCGGAGCGGAGCTCTTGGACATCTCGGACTTGAGCTTCTCCTCGTAGGTGTTGGAGGCGGCGGTCACGATCTTGACCTCGACGCCCTTCTCCTTCTTGTACGCCTTGGCGATCTCCTTCCACTCCTTGTCGACCTCGGGCTTGAACTGGAGGAAGTAAACCTCGGCAGCGTCACCAGAAGCAGAGGAGCCAGAGCCGGCAGAACCACCGCAGCCCACGAGGCCCAGACCAAGAACCGCAGCCGCGGAACCAGCAAAGCCCAGGAACTGCCTTCTGCTCATTTCGTTCTTCATTACAATCCACCCTTTCACACCGTGGCGGCACCCTTTGCCGCCGCCTTCGGAGATTGGCTCGGGGACTTTGCCCCTTTTGCTGACTTGTACAATACGCTATTTGGCTAGTTGTTTGAACAAGTATTACTAGAGCGGTAGAAAAACTTCGGTGAACGGTAATTTCAACTTGATACTTGACAAGTTTTGTATAAACAATTATTTGTTATCGAATGCAGAGAAAACGCCCGGTCAAGCCGATGCATCGTCGGTTTGACCGGGCGTTTTCTCTTTGAGGGCATGAGTCTCGTCAGGCTGCGAGCTAGCCGGCTATCGCTTGGAGTTGACGCGGTAGTGGAAGATCTCGGGATGCGTGCGGGCATGCGTGACCTCGAACAAGATGCCGTCCGAAGTGTACGACTGGCTCTCCATGACGGCGACACAGTTGTACTTGCCAAGGTCCAAGTAGCTGCAGTCCTCATCGTTGGCGAGCTCGACACTCACCGTACGGCGGCTCGCCATCACTTTGATGCCGCGCTTGTGCTCCAGATAGCCGTAGATAGAATCCGCCGCGATCTCGGGGGTCAGGCCCTTGGCGATCGACGCCAAAAAGTAGCCATGGTCCACTTGGCGCGCGCTGCCGTTGAGGCTTCGGACACGCACTACGCGAATCAGCTCCTCGCCCACCTTAAAGCCCAGGCGACGAGAGAGTTGCTCAGTGCAAATCAAATGTTCAAAAGACTTGACCTCGGTCGATGCGACGGCATTGTTGCGTTTTGCGAACTCGCCAAACGACTCAACCTCTTCGAGTGCGCCCAGCATGTCGGTTTCGCCCTTAAGCCAAATAACGCGCACGCCCTTACCGTGTATAGGCTGCACAAACATCTGGTCGGCCAGCATGCTCAAGGCGCGTCGAACGGTATTGCGCGTGCAGCCAAACTCCGCGGTCAGCTCGGCTTCGGTTGGCAGCATCTCCTGAAACGCATAGGTCCCGTTGATGATGCGCGAACGGATCTCGCGGTAGATTCCTTCGTAAATCGCTTTTGGCATGATTTCACCTCTAATGAATATGTATGGCTAGGCACGATAGCATTTCTTAAAGTTGTTTAAACCGATTATCGGTAAAGCACGGATTATTTACCGTCGACGGTTCCCCCGAAACCCAAATCGGACCGAATCAAAACCGTCAATGCGGCAAGCAGCCAGTCCTCTACAATGAGTTCATTGTTTAAACGTTCTTGCTCGCACAGCATGTTGCATCCGGAAGGCATATTATGCTGCAGAAAATCCAACGTTTTGGCGGAGCCATGTTCGCGCCCGCCATGCTGTTTTCTATATCAGGCCTCATGGTCGGCATCTCCGCCCTCGCAACGACCGTGGATATCGTCGGCGACCTCG
This sequence comes from Collinsella sp. AF04-24, assembly GCF_003465685.1. Taxonomy (NCBI): domain Bacteria; kingdom Bacillati; phylum Actinomycetota; class Coriobacteriia; order Coriobacteriales; family Coriobacteriaceae; genus Collinsella; species Collinsella sp. AF04-24. The sequence continues at coordinate 10,217 of NZ_QSBK01000026.1, read as the reverse complement.
CCGTATACGGAACCCCCTGGTACGTTTTCTGGACCATCATCCAGCGCGGCTCGTGGACGGTCTTTAAGCGCCTTCCACTCCTTTTTGCCGTAGCGCTGCCTATCGGCCTTGCCCAAAAGCAACCGGCACGCTGCTGCCTCGAGGCGCTCGTAGCCTATTTTGCCTACTGTTTCTTTTTGAGCGAGATCATTAAGCTGAGCGGAGACAACCTTGGGCTTAAGTACCCGTCGTTTTTGACCTCCGCTAGCGGCATCACCGTCATCGACGGCATCAAGACGCTCGACACCGGCATTATCGGCCCGCTGGCGGTGTCGGCAACCGTCGTCGCGATCCATGACCGCTTCTACGATGCCAAGGTTCCCGATTGGCTCGGCACCTTCTCGGGTTCCTCGCTGGTCTACCTCATCAGCTTTTTTGCCGTGTTTGCCCTTGCCGCCATCTCGGCCGCCATCGTGCCTTTCGCATACGCTGTGACCGAAACGCTGCGCCACGCACTTGCGGGCGTCGGCCCCTTCGGCGTGGGCATCTTTGTGTTTTTGGAGCGAGCGCTCGAGCCCATGGGGCTGCACCATCTGCTCTATATGCCCATCTATTACGACAATCTGGTCATTCACGACGGTATTTACGCCACGTGGACCAACCTGCTCCCCATTCTCTCCCATAGCACGCGCCCTTTAAATGAACTTGCGCCCTGGGCAGGTTTTACCGCCACCGGCTGGGGCAAGCTCTTTGGCCTTCCCGCCATCGCGGCAGCATTCTATTTCACCGCCAAACCCGAACGCCGCGCCGGCCTTAAGGTCATCCTTTTGCCCGCCATCGTCGCCTCGGTGGTCTGCGGCGTCACCGAGCCGCTCGAGTTTCTCTTTATGTTCACCTATCCCGGACTCTTTTTGCTCTACGCCGTCCTGTCCTCCTGCCTTGCCATGACCATGAACTTCTTTGGCATCGTCGGCATCTTCTCGGGCGGTCTCATGGAAATGACAGCCTTCAACTTCATCCCACTCATGCGAATGCATGCCGGCTCCTACCTTTTGGCGCTCGGTATCGGTCTGATGTTTAGCGCTGTCTTTTTTCTGGTCTTCCGGGGCCTCATTCTGGCTTTCGACCTAAAAACCCCAGGCCGCGAGGATCATATCGCCAGCGATGCGGCGCTCGCACGTCTGACGGGAAAAAGCTCTGCCAAAGAAGGCGCGGCCCAAAACGGCACCGACAACCAATCATCCCAAGATCATCTGCTTGCTGAGCAAGTCGTTGCGCTCTTGGGTGGCGTTAGCAATATTGTAGGAGCGACCAATTGCGCCACGCGTCTGCGCGTTGAGGTCGCAGAACCTTCCGTTGTCGCAGACAACGCAGCCTTCGTCGCGGCGGGCGCCAAGGGCCTCATCATTACGGGCAAGACCGCCCAGGTGATTATTGGCATCTCCGTTCCCCGCGTTAAAGAGCATTTTGACCAGATCATGGGCCTCGAGCCGGGATTTGTGCCCACCACCTCGGCCTCCCCTGCCGCCAGCGCAGCCCATAAGCGCGGCGATATCTGCTTCTTCGATATCGACGGAACACTCGCCTGGCAAGACCCTCGAGTGGCACAAGAGCTTCCCGAGAGCGAGCGAGACCTCTCCCCCTATCCCAATGAAGCGGTCTCGCAAGCCATCCGTGATTTTGTCGCCAAGGGCAATATGGCGTTTATCTGCACAGGGCGCACGCTGAGCTGCATCCATCCAAAGCTGCTCGAGCTGCCCTGGACCGGCATCGTCTGCCTCGCGGGTGGCTATGTCGAACTTGAGGGACACGTGATTCGCGATTTGGCGATGACGCCCGGCATGCTGCAGCGCCTTGCTCCCATTCTTGAGCAATCGGACGAAGTGATTCGTTTTGAGGGACTCAATGGCGTCGTTCGCATGAGTGCCGATGCGCCCGACGCCCCCGGATACGCCCGCACCGTGGGCGATGCAATTACGCAGCTGCAACATTACAGCGCCTACAAGATCTTAATGTCCACGTCGCTTGCCAACCGCATCGCTCAGGATCAAGCGTTTGAGCCGCTGCTCTGCTTTAACGAGCTCGAGCTCGAAGTGACCGAGATTTCGCCTCGCGAATGCACCAAGCGCGAGGGTATCCAGTCCGTACTCGACGCCCTCGACCCCCACCACGGAACCGTATACGGCATCGGCGACGCCAGCAATGACGTCTCGCTGATGAACGCCGTCGATGTCGGTATCGCCATGGGCAATGCGCCGGACTTCCTCAAGGAAAAGGCCGACTATGTCACCGACAGCATCGACCACGACGGCGTCGTCACCGCGCTCGAACACTTTGGGCTTATCTAGCCAAGCCCCTACCGCACTTGCGGCCGCATGGACCAATCGTCTTCAACCGCCGCGCTCGACGCCCTAATGTGGCAATATGTTGTCTGCATAATGCAACGATGCAACCTATCAAAGAATGCGAGAACCCGTGTCCAGTCCGTTTACCAGCTTTTTAGCCCAGCACTTTGACCAGATTAACGACTATCTGGCCACGTTCTTTGACGGACAGGCGACTTCCGCCGATATCGAGCGCTACCTGTACGCGCCGCTCTCGGCTTTTACGGCCAACGCCGGCAAGCGCCACCGCCCGCTTATCTGCATGCTCGCCGCAACCGCAGTGGGCGGTAGCTTTGAGAGCGCCCGCAGCGCCGCGGCAGCTATCGAGCATTTCCAGTCAGGCGCGCTGATTCACGACGACATCGCCGACAACGGACAGCTTCGTCGAGGCAAGCCCTGCATGCACCTTACCGAGGGCACGGGCCTTGCCATCAATTGTGGCGACCTGGCGCTCACCATGGTCACCAAGACGGTTCTCGACGATCCCACGCTCGAGTCCGACGTGAAGCTGCGTGTGCTCCACGAGCTTACCGAGATGATCGTCCGCACCATCGAGGGTCAAGCGCTTGACCTGGGTTGGGTCCGTGACGAGCGCTTTGATATCTCGGTTGATGACTACCTGGACATGGCGACGCACAAGACCGCGTATTACAGCGGAGCCACGCCGCTTGCCGCCGGAGCCATTATCGGCGGCGGCAGCGAAGAGCAGGTCGAGGCGCTACGCGCCTTTGGCCTGCACACCGGCCTTGCCTTTCAGATTCAGGACGACCTGCTCAACTTGGTCGGCACCAAAGAGGCCGCCAACAAGGACTTCCGCACCGACATCACCGAGGGTAAACGCACGCTCGTTGCCGTGCACGCCCTGTCTGATGAGCGCCATCACGACGAGGTCGAGGCAATCCTTTCCTCGGGCACCGAGGACCCCGCGCAGCTCGCGCGCGCCGTGGAGATCTTCCAGGAGACCGGCTCCATCGATTACGCCCACACCTATGCGCTCGACCTGACCGCTAAGGCCAAGGCCGCTATCGAAGGCGTCGAGCTCGACCCGCATGCGCGCGAGCTCTTCCTCTCAATGGCAGATTTCTTTGTGGAGCGTCTTAACTAGCGGGGGTCATAAAACCTGTGGGCAGCGAGTTTGGGTACAAGTTGCTACACTATTGAGTGCATGTTTATAAATTGTCTCGCGTTGTCTATCCGACACACGCTCAAAATAGTACGAATGGTACGCCGAAAGGGGTTCGTTCATGGAACCTATTACCACGGGCATGCAGGGAGCAGCCGTCGAGGATGTTCAGTCCCGCCTTCTGCAGCTCGGCTATACAATCGATGACGCCGAGGTTGTCGACAAGCGCTTTGGCACCACCACCGAGCAGGCCGTCAGCACCTTCAGGCTCGACAGCGGCCTTGCTGCCGGTCATGCCGTCGATATCCCCTGTTGGAGCGCCCTGGTCGACGCCTCGTATAAGCTGGGCGACCGCACTCTGTATCTGCGCATGCCCAATTTCCATGGCGCCGATGTGCAGGCCCTGCAGCGCGCTCTCAACGTTTTGGGCTTTGCCTGTGGCGAAGACGACGGCTACTTTGGTCCGCATACCGAGGCCGCCCTGCAGCAGTTCCAGGAAAATGTCGGCCTGTTTGCCGACGGCATGGCCTTCCAGGACACCTACGCCTACATCAACCGCCTGCACCATGTGTGGGAGGGCAAGCCCTCGGTCACCGAAGCCGAGTCCCGCATCGGTTTTGCTCGCGCCGCCAACGTGCTCGAGCGCTTCCAGATCGCCGTTATCGGTGAGGACCCCATCGCACGCAGCGTTGCTTCGCGCATGTGGAACATCGCCACGGCAACGACCGACAACAGCGGCATGATGCTCTGCGACTCCGAGGTCCCAACCGACGTTGACCTGGTGCTCGAGATCGCAAGCGACGAGCTGCCCGCCGACGCCGCGCCACGCGCCACGATTGCCCTCGCCGAGTGCCACAACCTGGCCCAGCGCATCCGCACCGCCAATGTCGCCGCGCAGCAGAAGCCGGCTCGCATTCGCATTGAGCTCACGGGCATGACGCGCTACAACGGCACCTTCACGGCCAGCGACGCGCAGACGCTCGCCGTACGCCTACTCGACGGCGTTTGCGATGCCCTCGCAGATTAGGTAAACTAGACGAGTTGCTTTTGGGCAACACCACACATTGGGACGTAGTTCAACGGTAGAACTCCGGTTTTTGGTGCCGGCTGTTGGGGGTTCGAATCCCTCCGTCCCAGCCATTAAAACTGAGCGCCCTAAGCCCATAACGGCCCAGGGCGCTTTCTTGTGGGCAAGCGGAGGAACTCGAGCCCGCAAGGGTGCGGAGCTGAGGAAACGCGAAGCGTTTTCCAGCGCAGCACGCAAGGAGCGAAGCGACGCAGCGGGGCGCGGCCGCCGACCAGGCGGACGCGGAATCCCTCCGTCCCACACCAGCCAAGAGCCCCTCACGTCAAGCAAATCGAGCCAACGCCGCCAAGCGGAGGGATCCGAACCCGCAAGGGTGCGGAGCGACGCAGCGGCGCGCGGGCGCCGCAGGCAGACGCGGTGTCGGCACTTAGGGACGTTCCTAAAGTGCCGGCTCGGGACTATTTTCGAGGACCCTCCGAAGGACTGTGGCCAAAAAACGGCAAATATGAGTACTGTTACCGTTGTAGCTACATTATTTTCGTTAATAAAAGAAGATCTTAATGAGATTTATTCGCATCAAGGTCTTCCTTTAATGAACACTTGAGGAGATACGGCAGCTTATCTGCTCGACCGACACGTCAAATCACCTTAAATGTGGTCGAAATTACTGCTACTAAAAGAGTATCAGTACTCATATTTGCCGTTTTTTGGCCACGGCTCTTTATAGACACCCTGTACAGCGACGGCGGTAGATTTCGGAACGTGTCCGTCAGCCCCGTTCCGAAAAGCGAGCCGCGTGCAACGGCCAAGCCACGACAGCCCCCGGGAGAGCGGGGGCACCGGCTTAGGTTTATCGCGAGTTCCGCACGAACAGGAGGCCACTTAATGTGGCCTCCGTCGTGAGCAGGACTGTAGAGCAGGAAACCTAAGCCGGTGCCCCCGCTCTCCCGGGGCCGGCGGAATTTAGTTGTTAAGCATGCGGTCGAAGCTTCCCGAGTCGCCATCCCGATAGTCGGCGGTCATCAGAATCTCCTGCGGAATGCGCCCGCCCTCGCGCAGCACATTGCGGAACTGCACGCGCGTGACCATGGGCAGATCCTTGATCGTCGCCGCCAAGTTCTGCGGCACGCCCTGGTTGGCAGCCGCGGGCTCGCACTCGCCGCCGGCCTTCACGCGACGCTTATGCTCGGCGAGCATGGCGCGGTACATGCCGGCATGCAGGCGAATCTCAACCACATTGGCATTGCGAGCCTGCTCGACGATGCGCGCGCCCTCGCGGTCGATATCGCCCACGTAGTAGACGTAGTTAAAGCGATAGCCGATCTCAGCCAGATAATCGTCCAGGGCATGCGAGACGCTCGCCTTGCATCCGCCGCCAAAAATCACGCCGCCCACCTTGATGCCAAAGAGCTTGGCGTGCTTGCGGCCACGCAGCAGCCTGACGATCTCGTCGTAGGTGTCCAGGTTCTCGACCATAATGAACGGCTTATCGGCGCCCAGCGTAAAGAAACCCGTAAAGTGAACGGGGCGGTTGGGGGCGACCTTAATCGCCTGCATGCTGATGCCCTTTTCGGTCATACGCCGAATTAGGCGCTCGCCGTGCTTGCCGTCAAAGGCCTTCTCATCGTTAAAAATCTGGTAGGCACGCTGGCGGCGCGAGGCAACCGGCGTATCGGCACCTCGGTTTTGCTCGATCCAAGCCTGGATGATTGCGATTTCCTCGGCAATCTTGCGGTTGGACATCTCGTTGTGCTGAGTGCGCTGCGGCGCCTTTTTGCCGTCCTTGCCCTCGACCTTAACAATTTGAGTCTGCTGCTCCTTGATCTTAGAGAGCGCCGTAGGCGTAGGGACAACTTTGAGCAGCTGCCTGCCCAAAACGCGGGCAAGGGCAAACGCCGATACCTCGCCGTGGACGGCCGACTCGGGCCGCTGGGTAGCACTATCAGCCGCGGCAGGCTCAGCCTGTGCATGAGGCTTACGCTTGGAATCTGCCCGGGTATTACGTTCCTGCTTGGGCGCAGACGAGCGCTTTTGCGGACGATCGGACTTGGCCTCCTTCGCCGGCTGGCGCTTGACCTGATCCACCGGAGTCTCGGCCTTCTCATCTCCGTTTTGTGTCGCTGTCTTCTCGGCCGCGGCCTCGGCATTTGAGCCACGACCGCCGCGGTGACGACGACGGCGGGGCTTGCCTGAGGCGCTCTCCCCCGCCTGCTTATCAGCGGTCTGTTGAGCTTTGACCTCAGTGTCAGCCGCAGGCTGCGACTCGGAAGGTTGCTGCTCGCGAGCCGCCGGCTCAACGGTTTTCTCGGTTTGTTCGGCCTTCTCGGCCTGAGCGGTCGGAGCCGGCTCGCCCTTCTCCTGACGCCTTACGGGATACGCGCGCCTCGCAAAACCACGCCCGGGACGGCATGAACCCGGAGCCTTCTTGGCAGACTCCTCAACATCGTCTGCAGCCTCGGAAGGCTCTTCAACCTCATGCGCGACATCCTGCTGCGCAGCCTTAAAGTGGGCACCACGGCGACGCTGGGGCTCCTGGGCCTCCACGGGCTTTTGCTCCTTCGCGGGCCTCTGCGACTCGGCAGCAACCTCGTTCTCAACAGCCTCGGCATCCGTCTCACCCTTTTGAGCAACGGCACGACGGAAGCGCTCCTGCTGGGCGCGGCGCTGCGCATCGCGCTTGCCACCCCCGCCAAAACCGCCGCGTCCCGCCTTGGCCGTAAAGGCACGCACGACGTTCTCATCGAGCAACTCATCGGTATCGACATGCTCACGCGGAGCAGCTTCTTCCACAGCAGGCACGTCAGCGGAATCCTCGACGACAAAATCTTCGACGGACTCGGCAGGCTGCTCCTGGGCATCGCGGATCTCGACATTGATGGTATAGAACGCCGGGCGCCCGTTAATGCCGCTGCCCTCGATCTTGGTCACGATATTTGCCGCGATAAGCTCATCGCGCATCGCCTTGGTGTCGCATTCCTTATCGACGGAGCGGAAAATCTGCGCCAGCGCGCTCGACTTAATCTTGAGCGCCTTGCGGCAGAGCAGGTCGTAGGCAACCAGCTTGGCGCGCTCGGCAGAAAGCGATGTCTGGCTGCTCAGACGCTCAGCCAGAGCATCGACATTGTTTTGATTATCGGAATATACCGTCTTGGCCACGGGGCCCCTTTCATATGCACACATATACGTCCATATGGTACAACGCACGAGCCTATCCACGCAAAACATCTGCGAGAACGCCCTTGCACCACCTGTTCTCACAAGAAAAAAGACCGGGTCCGCTTGATTGCGGACCCGGTCTTTCCGAGTCAAATAGATGGGAGATTCAACCCGTCCGACCGACTAGGCCTTGGCGGCCTCGGCGTCGGCAGGAGCTTCAGCGGCAGCGGCGCGACCGTACTCGGCCTTGCCCATCTCGGACCACTCGGGCTCCTCGTCGGGCATGGAGCCGGCCTCCTTGCCGAAGAACTCCTTGAGACAGTTGACGGCAACGATGAGGCCCAGGACCATCAGCAGGACGGCGAAAACGAGCTGCAGGCCCTTGGTGGCGGCGACGGAGACGGCGGCCGTGGTGGCGGTAGCCGGGATAGTGCCGAAGAAGCCGTAAGCCTGGACAGCGGTCATGCAGCCCATGGCGCTCTGGACCAGCGAGGTGAAGGTGCAGCAGAGCAGGAAGGCGACGGGCACGTAGAGCATCCAGCCCTTGCGGCCGGTGCACTTGCAGAACACGGCGAGGGTAATCATGGTCATACCGCCGAGCAGCTGGTTGGAAGCACCAAAGAGCGGCCAGATGTTGGCATAGCCGCCAAAGGCGAGGGCGAGACCGGGAAGCAGGGTGACGACCGTGGCGAACCAGGGGTTGCCGAGAACCTTCATGTAGCCGGCCTTGGACTCGATGGCCAGGGCGTCGTTGGTCTGGGCAAAGAACTCGGAGAACGAGGTGCGGGCGATGCGGGCGACGGCGTCGAGCGAGGTCAGGGCCAGAGCGGAAACGTTCATGGTCATGAAGACGGTAGCGAACGTACCGTCAACACCGAAGGCCTGCATACCGCGGGAGATACCAGCGGCGAAGATCTGGAACGGGGTGGAAGCGACGCCGGCGTTGAGGGCGCCGGTACCGGCGGTGTTCATGTCGGAGAACATGATGCCGGCGACGATGATGGCAAGGATGCCGACGAAGGACTCGACGATCATGGCGCCATAACCGACCTTGACGGCGTCCTGCTCCTTCTCGACCTGCTTGGAGGAGGTACCAGAAGAAACGAGGCTGTGGAAGCCGGAGAGGGCACCGCAGGCAACGGAAACAAACAGGACCGGGAACATCATGCCAGAAGCGCTGGAGAAGCCGGTAAAGGCCGGAGCGGTGATGGTGGCCTGGCCGTTAACACCCAGGACGACGATACCGAGGACAGCGCAAACGATCATGACGATCATCATGATGGAAGTGAGGTAGTCACGCGGGGTCTTGAGCATCTGGATGGGCATAGCGCCAGCGAAGACCAGGTAGACCATGACGACGGCGAACCACTGGAACTTATCCAGGTAGACCGGGAACTGCATACCGACGGCGAACATGAGAACCATGAGGACCACGCCGGTGACGAACTCGGTAGCACCGGTGAGGTTGAACTTCTTCTGGGCCCAACCAAAGGCGATAGCGACGAAGGTGAACAGGATGGAGATGGTACCAGCGCAGCCGGCGGCATAGGACTTGGTGAAGTCGATAGCACCGGTGGCAGCGCCAGAAGCGTCAACGACCGAGGTGAACATGAACGTCTTGCAGACCATGTCGGTGAAAGCGGCGATGACGATGATGCAGAACAGCCAGCAGAACAGCAGGAACAGGCGACGGCCGGTCTTGCCGATGTACTTCTCGATGAGCTGAGCGAGCGACTTGCCGTTGTTCTTCATCGAGGCATACAGGGCGCCAAAGTCGTGGACGGCGCCAAAGAAGATGCCGCCGACGAGGACCCAGAGCACGACGGGCAGCCAGCCAAAGGCCATGGCGACGATCGTACCCGTAACAGGGCCGGCACCGCAGATCGAGCTGAACTGGTGCGAGAACGCGGTGAAGGCGGAAACAGGCGAGAAGCTCTTGCCGTCCTTCATGCGCTTGGCCGGCGTGAGGGCCTCTTTGTCAACGCCCCACTTGTTGGCCAGCCAGCGGCCGTAGCCCAGATAGCCGCAGGCGAGCACCGCCGCGGCCACAACCATGAGCAAAACTCCGTTCATTACATTTCCTCCTCTAAAAAGAACTTCCTAGACATAAAAAATGAGGGCCGTCGGTTGCGCTCGACGGCCCTCATCTTCATCAGCCGCCCGTTATCGTACGGGCTAGCTGTATGTGCTAACCCGCATCAGATAATTACTACGCTGATAATGTTTAGCTGATGCGTGAACATGTCTAAGAAATCCTCTTCAATCATGATGTGAACGATCCGTGCGTGTTCACATCCCCCAGTGGTTGAAAAGGAGTATGAAACTTTAGTTACCTAAAGTCAACGCAAATTTGTAATGAATTTTCAACTATTTTTGAATTTCTCGGTATAAAACGCCACTGACCTCGGACTTTACCGAACGACAGTTTTTGCTTGAGAGATGCCCCTCGGGGGCGGGGCGGGCGCCTGCCGCCATATATGAACTTTCCTGCTCGGACAGTCCTGCTCACGACGGAGGCCACATTAAGTGGCCTCCTGTTCGTGCGGAA
>NZ_QSBK01000025.1:0-35327 GCF_003465685.1 Collinsella sp. AF04-24 | reverse complement strand
ACCGCCTCGCGGTGACATCGTTTTTATGTCAACCTTGGTCTAACAGAGCCTTTGATTTTGAGGGCCGACGCACCTTTGACGTGCTGCTGCCCACGGCAGTGTTCCTGCTGCTGATTCCCTCGATCGACGAGACGATTCAGCTCTTTGTGCCGGGACGCGCCGGCATGATCACTGATGTGATGATCGACTGCTGTGGAGCGGCAACGGGCGTTGTGCTCCGATATCTCTTACGGTCGCTGATGTGCGCCAAAAAGGCCGCCTAAGGACGCATTGTTTGGTCCTAGGCGGCCTTTTTTATTGGAGGGCTTATATGAGGTGTGGCGGCGTCGTTCCATAGGTCGGATTTGCCGGGTGCGCCACGCCCTGTGGGTGCGTCTGTTACTGAAGCGCCTGTGCGCCTAGGGCCAGGCAGCCCATGATGCCCTGCTTGCCCTCGAGGCTGTTGTTGACGATGTAGGTATCGATGTCGTTGACCTCGGGCGTGACGATATAGCCGTTGAGCATCTCGGCGCACTTCTTGCGCGCGAGCGGCGCGATGGGGGTGTGGTCGGCCACGCCGCCGCCGATGACGATCTTCTGCGGCGCATAGCACAGGATGAAGGTCATGAGCGCCTGCGCCAGATAGCCGGCGAGCAGATCCATGGCCTCCGGGTCATCGGCCATGTCTCCGGCGCTCTTGCCATCCCAGCGCCTTTTAACGCCGGGGCCGGCGATGAGGCCCTCGAGGCAGTTGTCGTGGAAGGGGCAGGCGCTGTGCTCGCCAATGGTGTCGCGCGGGTCGCGCGTGACCAGGATGTGACCGGCCTCGGGATGCATCATGCCGTGCACGAGCTTACCGCCCGAGAGCACGCCAGCGCCCACGCCGGTACCGATGGTCAGATACACCACGTCCGTGAGGCCCTGGGCGCAACCAAAGGTGACCTCGCCCAGGCAGGCGACGTTGACGTCGGTGTCGTAGCCGCAGGGAATATTGAGCTCGTTTTGGATGGTGCCCAGCAGGTCAAAGTAGCGCCATGCCGTTTTGGGCGTCTCCAGGATCTTGCCGTATTGGGGCGAGGCGGGGTTGACTGCGGTGGGGCCAAAGGCGCCGATGCCCAGCGCGGCGATGCCCTTGTTCGCAAACCATGCGTTGACGGCCTCGACGGTCTCCTGCGGGGTCGTGGTCGCGATCTGCTCGCACTCCAGGACCATACCGTCTGCATAGCCCGTGGCGCAGACCATCTTGGTGCCGCCGGCCTCGAGCGCTCCGATAAGCTGCTCTGCCATAGTATTCCTCTCTGGGATGAGTTGCTCCGTGACTAATGTATAGCGCTCAAAAAAATAAATGAGGTCGCTATAAAAAGAAACCTCGTGGCCCAACGGGTTCACGAGGTTTCTTTAGTGCCTTTAGTTACTGACCGTCCTTACCCGCGCGGTTCGATTTTATCACGTAGCGACTTGAGGTTCTCAAGCGCAGCGTTGAGCGTCTCGTCTCGCTTGGCAAAGTGGAAACGAATCAGATGGTTGACGGGCTCGCGGAAGAAGCTCGAGCCGGGCACGGCGCCCACGCCCACCTTGGAGGCCAAATCCTCGCAGAAGTCGAGGTCGCTGTTATAGCCAAACTCCGAGATATCCATCATCACGTAGTAGGCGCCCTGCGGCACGTTGTGCGTGAGTCCGATGCTGTCGAGTCCCTGACAGAATAGGTCGCGCTTGGCGGTGTAGAGGTCGAGGACCTCCTGGTAATAGCTGTCGTCGAAGTTGAGGGCGGTGACGACGGCCTCTTGCAGGGGAGCGGCGGCGCCCACGGTGAGGAAGTCGTGAACCTTTTTGATGCGCTCGGTGATTTCGGCAGGAGCGATGGTGTAGCCCAGGCGCCAGCCGGTGATGGAGTAGGTCTTGGATAGCGAGCTGCAGCTGATGGTGCGCTCAAACATGCCGGGCAGCGTGGCCATGTACACGTGCTCGTGGGGCGCGTAGACGATGTGCTCGTAGACCTCGTCGGTGATGCAGTAGGCGTCATACTTTTTGCACAGGTCGACGATAAGGGTGAGCTCCTCGCGGGTAAAGACCTTGCCGCAGGGGTTGGACGGGTTGCATAGAACGATCGCCTTGGGATCGTTGTCGCGGAAGGCCGCCTCCAGGACCTCACGGTCAAAGTCAAAGGTGGGCGGGTTGAGCGGCACGTAGATAGGCTCCGCACCCGAAAGGATCGTGTCGGCGCCGTAGTTCTCGTAGAATGGCGAGAAGATGACGACCTTGTCGCCGGGGTTCGTGACCGTCATCATGGCGGCCATCATGGCCTCGGTGGAGCCGCAGGTGACCACGATGTTCTCGTTGGGGTTGATCGGCATGCCCATAAAGTGCTCCTGCTTGGCGGCAAGCGCCTCGCGCATGGCCTGGGAGCCCCAGGTGATGGAGTACTGGTGGTAAAGCGGCTTGGGGTCGGTGGCAATGGTGCTGAGGCTATCGAGCAGCTGCGCCGGGGGATCGAAATCGGGGAAGCCCTGCGACAGGTTGACGGCACCATACTTGTTGGAGATGCGCGTCATGCGGCGGATGACCGAATCGGTAAACGCCGCCGTGCGGTTGGAGAGTTCTTTCATGCCTATCCTTTCGAGCATTGGGTGGAGCAAGTTTACTCCTATGGAACCGGTGGGATTTGCTCGAAACGGGCTCGAAAAACTCTTTTCAAAATTCTTGAAAATTGGGGCTTGCATCGCGTGGCGTTCCTTGCAATAATAGTCGAGCGCGAAGCGCACAGGACACGGTGGGTGTAGCTCAGTTGGCTAGAGCGACGGGTTGTGGTCCCGTAGGTCGAGGGTTCGAGTCCCTTTACCCACCCCAGTTCTTGCTTCGTGTCGATATCGGGTCGTTAGCTCAGTTGGTAGAGCAGGGGACTCTTAATCCCAAGGTCCAGGGTTCGAGCCCCTGACGGCCCACCACACGATATCTCCTCTAAAGTCCGCCACCACGGACTTTAGCTTTGGGTCGTTAGCTCAGTTGGTAGAGCAGGGGACTCTTAATCCCAAGGTCCAGGGTTCGACCCCCTGACGGCCCACCAAAGCATGTTTAGACGGTCAACGAAAGTTGGCCGTCTTTTTTTGTTAACAGTACATGGGGTCGAACCCGTAAGGGCGCGGAGCTGAGGAAATGCGCGAGCATTTGCCAGCGCAGCGCGCAAGGCGCGAAGCGCCGCAGCGGCCGCCTGCGCAGCAGGCTGACCCCCTGACGGCCCACCAAAGATTGTTAAGACGGTCAACTTCGGTTGGCCGTTTTTTGTTAACAGTACATGGGGTCGAACCCGAAAGGGCACGGCCGCTTTCACAGATCGAGTCTACCCTGGGGATCGGTAAAACCGTCAGTACCTTCCTTGAGTTTCTTCTCCGCTGCCTTCACGCGACGCTCGAGCTTTTTTGTATCCTCGGCAGGTGGCAGGTTCTCGGGGACAATTCCGCGGTCGATGAGGCTGCCACGCACGCTTGTGTTGTTCTCGACGTGCTCTTGCTTGATCTGGTCCAGACCGTACAGGTCGTGTTCCTCGGCGTTGAAGGCCGTCATCGAGTTCGTAAGGTCCTTTGCTTTGATGAGGACATCGGCTAACCTGTCCGCCAATGCCGCGCTCTTGGATATGCCGAGCTGCTGCTTCATTTCCGCCGTGCTTCTGCCGCCGAATAACGCTTCGTCGCCCTTCGACTTGATGATCGCGAATCCTTTGGAGTCCACGCCGCGTTTGAACGCAATACCCGAGAGCTGTTTCTCTGAATCGGATAGCGAGTGGCGCGCCTGTAAGCGCTGAATCTCTGCGAAGCGCTGCTCTATGAGCTCTTGGCGGCGCGTCTGCACGGCAAAGTATGCCTGGGCGAGCGCGATCTCTGGCTTGTTTGAATCTCCGTTTTGGGCGATTAAATAGCATGCATAGCGCGTAAGCTTGTAGTCTTTAACCGCGCGAGCGGCGACACCGGCAGTTATCATTTTCGTGGTGTCACGAAAATGGGAATCAACTGGAGTTTTATTTGTTTCGCACGAGACTTTTGCCCTCTTAACAACTTCGGCGAAGTTCTCCCATCGAGTGTATCCCATGGGTTCCATTAAATCGCGTGCGAGCCAATACTCAACGCCGTCTTCCACATTGGCGTAGCTATCAAGTTCGACACGCCACTTCTCGATATCACTACTGTCCATATCTCCTCCTCGCTGATCTATTGTCTATGCGCGCTTTGCCCGCTCTGTACTCAGAATAAGGATACGCTGCCGTGCGGACACGAATGGGCCCCGTGTCATTTCGAGCTCACGGGGCCTATAGATATCGATTAGCTGTGTTCTGTTTTAGATGGGTGTTCGACTTAGTCGGCTCGATAGTGCGATCCGAGACTTTCGGTTCGCTTACGCATGGCTTTGATCATTTCCTGTGCTAGTTGAATCTGCGATTGCAGGCGGGCGAGGGCTGCGACTTCGCTGTCCTGGGCTTTCTGTGTGCTCAAGGTCGTTGCCTCCGTCTTCAAGCCCTCAAGCTCGTATAGTGCCTCGGATAGTCCTGTTTCGGTCCTGTTGATCATGCAATAGGTGCTCATCGTGTGCCTTAGGCTGTGTGTCAGGCGTTCGGCATCTGTTGCGGCTATGCCGTACTGGGGGAGGGCGATATCCGCCTTCAGGGCTGTCTCGGGCTCTTTCTGTGCTGCTTGGGCTGCCGATGCGCCCGCGATGCGCCCGAACACGATGCCGTTGGCGCTTGACAAGCCACCAATGCGGTCGGCGCCGTGCATGCCGCCTGTCGCCTCACCGCAAGCGTAGAGGCCCTCAACGCCCGTTTGCGCGGTCTTATCGATCTTGATGCCGCCGTTAGCGGCGTGGGCATACATTGCAACGCGCATCTCGTCAGTCGGGGCGATGCCGTGCTCGTCTTGCAGCCAGGTGGCAAAGGTCTGCACAAACTCTGGGACATCCTCGCGGGGAAAGTCGTAGTGGAGTGCCAGGCCTTCGACGCCTGCCTGATCGATGACGAGATCGATAGCGCGGGAGGCCAAGCGTGACGTGAAGGGACCATATCCAGAGCGCTGCTCGAGCAGGTCGTCCAGCTTGTCGTCGGCAATATCTACCGGCTGGTCTACATGTACGTAGCGCCAGGTTTTCTCGTTGAAGACCAGGTTGCGCTTGGGCTCGATGATGCCGGGCATCATCTGCATGAACTCTATATTAGTAAGTGTTGCGCCGTGCGCCAGCGCGATGGCCTGCGAGGAGCTGAGCACATCAGCCGACGTAAGGCTGCGCTCGAACAGGCCGCCTGTGCCACCGGTTGCGATGATCGTGGCCTTGGCAGCAAAGGGCACGATTCGATTTTCGGTGAGGTCGTAGAGCATGGTTCCGGTTATTCTGCCGTTCGTGTCCTCAACAAGGTCGATAAGCTCATGGCGGGGGAGCAGGCGAATGCCGAGCGACTCGATCCGGGTCGTCAGAGCGTCCTCAAGGGGCTTGCGGGTGAGGCCGCGCCACATGCGCGTCTTGTGGTCAAAGCAGGGGATAAATTGCTTTTGCTGAGCGCTTTCAGCGCTTTGCGGACGCTGGAGCTCAACACCCAGGTCTTGCTCGAGCCATTCAATTGCCTGGGGAATGCTGTGGACAAACGTCTGGACAAGATCGGGGTCGGCGACGCCGCCACCAACGGTCTGGATGGTATCGATAAGGTCTTGTTCGTCGTCTTCGTTAACGGGTCCGATAAGCCCCAAGCCCCAGGTTCCGGGGAAGAAGCTTGATCCACTCATAGTCTTGCCGGCGCTTGCCACAGTGACGGTCACGCCCGCGCGCGCCGCTTCGATGGCGGCGCAAAGGCCCGCAATGCCAGATCCAATTACCAGTACATCAGTCGATTCCATCGGATTCCTTTCTCGTCCGGCGCATTGTCGCACGGGTGATCGGCAATGGGGCCGCAAAGACTCGGCAAATCGGTAAAGGGCACATATGGCAGGTGGGCGTCATGGGCGTTCTGATGCTCCATCTCATCACATCTCGTATATTGCCCCAACTGATATATCGGCATTAGCTACCCTGCGACAGTGCAAACAAAAAGAGCCGCCACCTTAAAAGGTAGCGGCTCTAAAGCTCAACTATATGAGCATCGCGCGGGCGCGATTAGGCCTTGAGGGCCTCCTCGACGGCGACAGCGCAAGCGACGGTGGCACCGACCATGGGGTTGTTGCCCATGCCGATGAGACCCATCATGTCGACGTGCGCAGGCACGGAGGAAGAACCAGCGAACTGGGCGTCGGAGTGCATACGGCCCATGGTGTCGGTCATGCCGTAAGAGGCGGGGCCGGCGCCCATGTTGTCCGGGTGCAGGGTACGGCCAGTGCCGCCACCAGAAGCGACGGAGAAGTACTTCTTGCCAGCCTCGAGGCGCTCCTTCTTGTAGGTGCCAGCGACGGGGTGCTGGAAGCGCGTGGGGTTGGTGGAGTTACCGGTGATCGAGATGTCGACGTTCTCGTGCCACATGATGGCAACGCCCTCGCGGACGTCGTCGGAGCCGTAGCAGTTAACGGCAGCGCGGGGACCATCGGAGTAGGGGATGGTCTCGACGACCTTGAGCTCGCCCGTGTAGTAGTCGAACTGGGTCTTCACGTAGGTGAAGCCGTTGATGCGGGCGATGATCTGAGCAGCGTCCTTGCCCAGACCGTTGAGGATGACGCGCAGCGGCTTCTTGCGAGCCTTGTTGGCGTTCAGAGCCAGGCCGATAGCACCCTCAGCGGCAGCGAAGGACTCGTGGCCAGCCAGGAAGGCGAAGCACTCGGTGTCGTCGGAGAGCAGCATAGCGCCCAGGTTGCCGTGGCCCAGACCGACCTTGCGGTCCTCGGCGACGGAGCCGGGAACGGTGAAGGCCTGGATGCCCTCGCCGATGATGGCGGCAGCCTCAGAAGCGGTCTTGGCGCCACGCTTGACAGCGAGAGCGCAACCGAGGGTGTAGGCCCACTCGGCGTTCTGGAAGGCGATGGACTGGGTGTTGTTGACGATCTCACGCGGGTTGAAGCCCTTGTCGGTGCAGATCTGCAGAGCTTCCTCGAGGGAGGCGATGCCGTTGTCGGCGAGGCACTTGTTGATCTTGTCAGCGCGGCGCTCGTAACCTTCGAACGTAACAGTCATAGTTATTTCCCTCCCTTTCTACTCGTGAACCGGGAACACGCTGGCGACGGAGTGAGTCTCCTCGTCGGTGCGCGGGTCGATGTACTTGGCAGCGTTCTCCCACTGACCATAGTGGCCCATAGCGCCAGCGATGGCCTCCTCGGGGGTCTTGCCGGCCTTGACGGCGTCGGTGAACTTGCCGAGGTTCAGGAACTCGAATGCGATGATCTCGTTCTTGTCGTTGAGAGCCATGCGGGTGACGTAGCCCTGAGCGAGCTCAAGGTAACGAGCGCCCTTGGCCTTGGTGCCGAACATGGTGCCGACCTGGGAGCGAAGGCCCTTGCCGAGGTCGTCGAGGGAGGCGCCCACGGGCAGGCCGCCCTCGGAGAACGCGGTCTGGCTGCGGCCGTAAACGATCTGCAGGAAGATCTCGCGCATAGCAACGTTGATGGCGTCGCAGACGAGGTCGGTGTTGAGGGCCTCGAGGATGGTCTTACCGGGAAGGATCTCGGAAGCCATGGCAGCAGAGTGGGTCATGCCCGAGCAGCCGATGGTCTCAACGAGGGCCTCCTCGATGATGCCGTCCTTGACGTTCAGCGTGAGCTTGCAGGCGCCCTGCTGAGGTGCGCACCAACCCACACCGTGCGTAAGACCGGAGATGTCGGAAATCTCCTTAGCCTGGACCCACTTGCCCTCCTCGGGGATGGGTGCGGGGCCGTGGTATGCACCCTTGGCAACGGGGCACATGTTCTCCACTTCCTGTGAGTACTGCATGCCTCTCCTCTCTATCGTGTTGGCGTCCCGTCTGGGGGTCGTGGCTGGCGATTGCCGGGCGACCCTTCGAAAGGGACATGACATGCAGCCCCTATAATACCGCGAAATGCACGGAATATTCGGCGAACGGCTCAGTTTTCGTAGCGAGAAGTCCGGAAGTTTTAATTGAAACGGTTTAAATATATGTTCTGTGGTCGCGAACTTCCGTAGAGGGGGTTCGTCTTGGGCAAGCTTTTGGTCAGCTCTTGTAAGCGTTGCAGGGGTTGACCTGTTGCAACGGTGCCGTTCGCCGCCCGTTTACTGCCTTTGGCCGCGCGAGTGTATTGTTTTGCGTGAATGTTTTGATGGCACGCTTCAATCGTGCTGTATTGGATGGCAATCAGATCCCGGCGAAGGGAGCGCCATGCAGCGCGTTTGGAGAACGGTTACCGGCTTTTACCATGTCTGTGCCCGCGGTGTGGGCAAGCAGCTCATCTTTGAGGGCGATGAAGACCGGTGGGAGTTTTTGGAGCTGATGCGCGAGTGCTGCCGCGAGGCGGGCGTGACGGTTATCGCCTGGTGCCTTATGGGCAATCACGTGCATCTGGTGCTTGCAGATTACGAGGACGCGATGAGCGCGGCGATGCACCGGCTGCTTTTGACGTACGCGCGGCGGTTCAATAAGCGCACGGGGCGCACGGGTCATCTGTTCCAGAACCGTTTTGACCGGCGCTCGCTCGATACCGACCGTTATCTGATGGCTGCCATTCGCTATGTTCACGCTAATCCGCAGGAGGCGGGTATCGCCCTGATCGAGCGTTATCCCTGGAGCAGCTTTGCCGAGTATCTGAGAGCGTATGACAACGATACGACGAGGGGATTTTCGGACCCTTCTTGTGTGCTTGAGCTCTTTGAGTCTGCCAAGGGGTTTCTGGATTATTCTCTGTCGATGCCCGATGGTTCCGATCCGGTGATTCACGATATGGATGAGACAGAGTGGGAGCGGCGTGCGTTTGCCGACAAGATGGCGAAGCGCCTGGGCGTGCCGCTCAACGAACTCAAGACCGTAGCGCCCTCGCGGCGAGATGGAATCATTTTCGCCCTGCACGATGTCGGCTACACGGTGCGCGAGATCGAACGATATACGGGAATCAGCAAGAGTACCGTCTCTCGTATCGTGCGCGCTTATGTTCGGGTGAATGCTCAGGCTGAGGGCTCGGAATAGAAAATGGCCGAACCACTCTTGTCAAGCGATTCGGCCAACAAAATTCTTAAGATTTGGGACAAATACTACTGATTATTTTGTCCCGTGAGCATGCCGTCGAGGGTGCGCCAGGCGAGCTCGGCGCATTTGACGCGGGCGGGCATGTGCGAGATGTCCTGGAGCTGGGCGGCCTCGTCCAGGTCTTCCAAGTCCTCCTCGGAGAGCTGCTCGCCGCGGATCATGGCGAGGAAGAGCTCTGCCAAGCGGCGAGCTTCCTCGACGGTCTCGCCGGTGATGAGGTCGGCCATGATGTCGGCGCTTGCCTGGCTGATGGCGCAGCCGTGGCCGGTAAAGGAGGCCTCCTCGATCACGTTGTTCTCGACACGTAGCTGCAAGGTGAGCTCGTCTCCGCAGCTGGGGTTGATGCCGTCGTGCTCGTGCGTGGGGGCGTCCATCTCGTACTTGTAGTCGGGGTGCGAGTTGTGCTCCATAAACGTGGTGGAGGTGTACAGATTACCCATTGAACGTGCTCCAAACGTGATGCAGGCCGGCGATGAACTTGTCGATATCGGCCTTGTCGTTGTAGAAGGCCACGCTGGCGCGGCAGCAGGCAAGGTTCTCGACGCCCAGCCAGGTGAGCAGCGGCTGCGCGCAGTGGTGACCGGCGCGGATGCAGACGCCGTCCATGTCCATGATGCTCGCGACATCGTGCGGGTGGATGCCCTTGACATTAAAGCTCACGACGCCGTGGTGGTTATCCCAATAGATTGAGCCGATGATCTGGACAAAGTCGAGCTGCATGAGCTCGCCCATCAGGTAGTGGACGAGTGCCTGCTCGCGTGCCTGGATGTTTTCGTAGCCCACCGTGTTGACGAGGTAGTCGAGGGCGGCGCCTGTGGCGAAGATGCCGGCGGCGTCCTGCGTGCCGGCCTCGAACTTCTCGGGGACGGGAGCCCAGACGGCGTCCTGCTCAGTAACCGAGTCGATCATCTCACCGCCGGTAAGCATGGGCGGCATGGCGTTGAGCAGATCCATCTTGCCCCACAGCACGCCGATGCCCATGGGGCCCATGGCCTTGTGCGCGCTAAAGGCAAAGAAGTCGGCGCCCAGATCGGCCACATTGACTGGCATGTGCGGCAGCGACTGTGCGCCGTCGACGACCAGATAGCCGCCGTACTTGTGCACGAGCTTGCCGAGGTTCTTGACCGGGTTCTCGACGCCCAGCACGTTGGAGACCTGTCCCACGGCTAGGATCTTGGTCTTGGGACCCACCTTGGCAAGAACCTCCTCGGTGGTGAGCTGGCCGGTCTTGGTGGGGTAGAGGTAGACGAGCTTGGCGCCGGTTTCGCGGCAGACCTGCTGCCACGGAATCAGGTTGGAGTGGTGCTCCATAATGGTGATGACGACCTCGTCGCCCGGTTCGAGCACTGTGGGCGCAAAGCTCTTAGCGACCAGGTTGAGCGACTCGCTCGTGTTGCGGGTGAAGACGACCTCGTTGGCCTGTGAGGCGCCGATGAGGTCAGCGATCTGCTGGCGGACCTTCGCGATGGCGTCGGTGGCCTCGACGGACAGCGAGTACAGGCCGCGCAGGGGGTTGGCGTTCATGCGCTGGTAGAAATCGCGCTCGGCGTCGAGCACGCAGGCGGGACGCTGCGCGGTGGCGGCACTATCGAGGAAGGCGATCTCGGGATGCTGCTGGAACAGCGGGAACTGTGCCTTGTAGGGGTTGGTCTCGATGTCTACGGTAGGCCAGCCGCGCGAGGCCTCGTCGCTGGCGTCGAGCTCCATGGGCTCGGGGGCGGTACAGGTGTCGCATTTAACGTGCTCGGTGTCGATCATGCGAGCTCCTCTTCAAAGTTGTCGATCAGGTTGTTGCCCAAGCGGACGACGGCGGCGCGGGTACGCTCGTCGGTGGCGGAAAGCGCGGCGTCTTCCAGCTTGGCGCGGATGAACAGGTCCTCGGCGGCGTTTTGGTCAAGGCCGCGGCAGGCGAGGTAGAACAGCTGCTCGTCGCGGACGTGACCGATGGTGGCGCCGTGGTTGCCGGCGACGTCGTCCTCGTCGCAGAGGATGACGGGGACGGTCTTGTTGTCGACGCCCTTGTTGGCCAAAAGCACCGTCTCGCGCTCGGTGCCGGTTGCACCCTTGCAGCCGTGCACGAGGTCGATGGTGCCGCGGTAGACCTTCTTGGACGTGCCGGTCAGCACGCCGTTGGCGTCGATCTCGCACTCGGTCTTGCGACCGCGGTGGCGCAGCTCGTAGTTAAAGTCGCGCACCTGCTCGCAGGCGCCCAGGTAATCGGTATCGATGGTGACCTTGGCGGTATCGCCCAGCAGGTCGCCGGCAAGGCCGGTGGCGCTGGCGCCGGCACCCAGGACAGTGTGCTGCACGTTGACGCGCGCGCCCTCGTCTAGGAACAGGCCGGTGTCGTCGAGTGCGATCCAGCTGTCGTCGAGTGTCTGCGTGCAGGTCACGTTGACGGTGGCGTACTCGTGGGCGCACACACGCAGCACGGAGCCCACGACGCCCTCGCCGGCAACGGGGGAGTCCAGGGCTAGGGCGAGGTCGAGCGTTGCCTGCGGGCGGGCGACGACGTCGATGGCGGCAATCGCAGCCGCTGCGTCGACGCCACTCACGCGCACGGTAACGGCGGCGTGCTGGTAGGCGGGAACATCGATGACGATGCGCTTGGTGGCGTGCTCGGTCAGATACGCATAGGCGGCCTCGCCCATGCCGGTCTCGAAGGCCTCGGCAGGGGAGAGCTCCTCCTCGAGCTTGATGGCGCCGGCCTGGTAAACAGAGGTGGCGGGCACGTCGAGCTCGGTCTCGGGCGTGATGCGGGCACGGTCGGCAGCGTCGCCGGGGGCGGAGGCGCGGCGCTCGGGGAAGCGCTCGGCCATGGCGTCCATGGCGGCGTCGAAGGCGTCGGCCGAGCCGGCAAGCTGCTCGTCCAAGCCCTCGACCTCAACGGCCTCGGCGGGGGCGGCGGCAAGTTCGTCCGAAAGCTCGAGCTTGGTCTGGTTCATCTTGAGCCAGCCCCAAGTTGCGGCCGGCATCGCATTAACCTGCTCGAGCGTGGTCGCAGCGGTGTTCGTGGTCTGTTTCATTATCCGATCGCTCCTTCCATCTCGAGCTTGATCAGGTTGTTCATCTCGACGGCGTACTCAAGCGGCAGCTCCTTGGAGACCGGGTTGGCAAAGCCGTTGACGATCATGGTGCGGGCCTCTTCCTCCGAGATACCGCGGCTCATCAGGTAGAACACCTTGTCGTCGCCGATGCGGCCGATGGTGGCCTCGTGGCCGATGTCGACGTTCTTGGCGCGGATGTCCATAGCGGGGATGGTATCGGAGCGGCTCTGGTCGTCGAGCATCAGCGACTGGCAGCTCACGGTTGCCTTGGAACCCTCGGCCTTGGGTGTCGCCACAATAGAGCTGCGGAACGTCTGGATGCCGCCGCTCTTGGAGATGCCCTTGGTCTCGACGGTCGCCGAGGTCTCGGGGGCGTTGAGCACGACCTTGCAGCCGGTGTCGAGATTCTGCCCGGCGCCGGCAAAGGTGATGCCGGTAAAGCTCGAGCGAGCGCGGCGGCCGTTGAGCACGCTCATGGGGTAGAGGTAGCCCACGTGGCTGCCGAAGGAGCCACTGATCCACTCGATGTCGCCGTCCTCGTCCACGCGCGCACGCTTGGTGTTGAGGTTGTACATGTTCTTGGACCAGTTCTCGATAGTCGAGTAGCGCAGGTGCGCACGCTTGCCCACAAAGAGCTCGACGGCGCCGGCGTGGAGGTTGGCCACGTTGTACTTGGGCGCGGAGCAACCCTCGATAAAGTGCAGGTCGGCATCGTCCTCGACGATGATGAGCGTGTGCTCAAACTGGCCGGCACCCTTGGCGTTGAGGCGGAAGTAGCTCTGCAGCGGGAAGTCCAACTTGGTGCCCTTGGGCACGTAGACAAACGAGCCGCCCGACCATACGGCGCCGTGCAGGGCCGCAAACTTGTGGTCGGTGGGCGGGATGAGCGTCATAAACTTCTCGTGGATGAGCGGTTCCCACTGTGGATCGTGCAGGGCTTCTTCAATACCGGAGTAGACGATACCCATCTTGGACGCGGTGTCCTGCATGTTGTGGTAGACGAGCTCGGAGTCGTACTGCGCGCCGACGCCTGCCAGGTAGCTGCGCTCGGCCTCGGGAATGCCCAGGCGCTCAAAGGTGTTCTTGATGTCGTCGGGCACCGACTCCCAGTCGTGCTTTTGGTCGGTGTTGGGCTTGACGTAGGTGACGATGTTGTCCATGTCCAGGCCCTCGATGGAGGGGCCCCACGTCGGATCGGGAAAACGATTGAAAATCTCGAGGGACTTGAGGCGCAGGTCAAGCATCCACTGTGGCTCGTCCTTCTTGGCGCTGATCTCGCGCACGATGTCGGGCGTGATGCCGGCGTCGAGGCGCTCGAATCCCTCCTCGCCGTAGGTGAAGTCGTAGAGGCTGCGGTCGATGTCCGCGACCTCGGTGCGGTTCTTGGTCATTGCGTCGCCCCTTTACGCCTGCTGCTCGACAGCAGCGGCCTCGGCCTGGGTGCGCTGCTCGGCTGCCTCGCGCTCGAAGGTTTCAAAGCCGTTCTTGTCGATCCAGGGGATGAGCGAGGCGTCGTCCTCGCGCACGATGTGGCCCTTTACCATCACGTGAACGCGGTCGACATCAAGGTGCTCCAGGATGCGCGTGTTGTGCGTGATGATGAGCATGGAGCCGTCGCAGCTCTTGCGGTAGGCGTCCATGCCGTGGCTGACGGTGGACAGGGCGTCGACGTCCAGGCCCGAGTCGGTCTCGTCCAGGATGGCGAGCTTGGGCTGCAGCAGCAGAAGCTGGAGCATTTCTACCTTCTTCTTCTCGCCGCCCGAGAAGCCCACGCCCAGCTCGCGGTTGAGGTAGGCGGTATCCATGTTGAGCTCGGCCGCGAGCTCTTTGACGCGACGGCGGAACTCCTTGCCCTTCATCTCCAGACCGGGGCGGCCGGCGATGCTGGCGCGCAAAAAGCTCGACAGCGGCACGCCTGGGATCTCGACCGGGGCCTGGAAGCTCAGGAACAGGCCGGCACGCGAGCGCTTGTCGGTGGTGAGCTCGGTGATGTCCTGGCCGTCAAAGACAATACGGCCGTCGTTGACGGTGTAGACGGGGTCGCCCATGACCAGGTGGCCAAGGGTGGACTTGCCGGCGCCGTTGGGTCCCATCAGCACGTGGGTCTCGCCGGCGGCGACGTTGAGGTTGACGTTGTGGAGGATGGTCTTCTCGTCCACGGAGGCGGTCAGACCTTCGATGGAAAGCAGCGGATTTGCGCTCATGCTGTCCCTCTCTGTATATGGTGTACTCATGGGTGTGCGAAACCCTAGGAATCTTCTCGGAATAAAGTTACTATGGGTTTGGCGTTAGTCAAGGGAAAACCCGACTAATCCACTCGACTTTTCAAATTCTGGGACAACATAACCTGTTGTGTTTGTCCCATTTACTTAAGAAATGGGACAAACAAACCTGGTTATGTTGTCCCAGATGCGATGGGAGGGTAGGTATGCTCATTTCTTCCAAGGGCCGCTATGCCCTCCGGCTGATGATCTATATCGCGGCGCTGGGCGACGCCGAGGGCAAGATTGCCCTGCGCGAGGTTGCCGACCGCGAGCGTATCTCGCAAAAGTATCTGGAACAGCTGGTTCGTCCACTTATGAAGGCTGGCCTGCTTAAGAGCGTGCGCGGCAAGGGCGGCGGCTACATGATGGCCAAGGATCCATCCGAGGTGCGTGCTGGCGACATCCTGCGCGCTGTCGAGGGCAGTACTGCTCCGGTGGCGTGCGATGGTATCGACAACAGCTGCGCCCGCAGCGATCTCTGCTCGACCGTCAAATTCTGGCGCGGTCTGGACGACGTGATCGAAAAGTACGTCGACGGCGTGACGTTGGCCGACCTTGCTGCCGTCCCCGAGATTAACTTTGACATCAAGCTGTAGGTCGAGCGCAATTCCTTAAGATTTCGCGGAGGGTTGTTGCCGTTTACCGAGGGGTTGTTGTGCAACAACGGGCGAGCTGCAATACTTATTTTTATCTTTGCAAACTGCACTTTAACTACACCAATGCAGGGAGGATCTTATGCAGCCCAAGCATTCTGCGATTGTCGCGGGCCTGACGCTGGCGCTTTCGTTTGGCGCCGTTTCCGCGCCGGCGCCCGCCGCTGCCGAGGAGCCCACGCCGGGCGTTGCCTCGGATGCGACCGATATCGATAAGGGTCTCTATACCCAGCAGTCCTTTTCGGGCGTGCTGAGGTCGGTCCAGGGCGTTTCGTTTGTTAACGTGACTCCCGAGATGAAGTACTTCACCAAATATGAGAGTCACGGCAACTATAACCAGGGCTTTTCGTACGGTGACGGTTATAACGCGCTGGGTTATTACCAGTTCGACCGTCGTTGGTCGCTCATTCCGTTTATGAAGCAGGCCTACAACTACAACCCCGAAAAATACAGCATGCTCAAGGATGCGATTGATCGCGGCAGCGAGATTTCCAACATGAGCAATGCCATGTACGAGAACGGCCAGCTCACCGAGTTGGGCCGTATTGCGCAGGAGGCCTTCCAGGGCGCTTATAACATCGATCCTGTTGAGTTCTCAGCTCTTCAAGATGCCTATGCGTACAACTCGTACTATGCGGTGACCGAGGCGTGGCTCAAGAGTGGCCTGGGCATTGATATTTCGGGCCGTGCCGATTGCGTTAAGGGCATGGTGTGGAGCATCACCAACATGTGCGGCACCGGTGGCTGCAGGGACTTCTTCCGTTGGGCGAATCTCTCCAACGATATGTCCGACCGCGAGTTTGTGACGGCGCTTTCCAACAGTGTGGTCAATAACGTGGCGACCAAGTATTCGAGCCAGCCCCAGTATCATGAGGGCTGGAAGAACCGCTACCGCAATGAGCTGAAGGACTGCTTGGTTTATATCGCCGAGGACGAGGCCGCTGCGACGCCCGTGCAGCCCGAACCTACGCCGGCGCCCTCGCCGACGCCTGATTCGAATGACGACTCGAGCGACGATGCCAACGATGACAGGATGGATGCGCCCTCGACCGGTGCTGACGGTGATGGCTCTGCTGGTGGCACTACCAACAACGGCTCTACCTCGAACGGTTCCGATTCAAACGGCTCTGCTGCGGGCGATTCGTCTTCAAGCTCTGCCGGCAATACGGACAGCGACGCTTCTGGTTCGACCGGCGCTGGCACCTCTAACTCATCCACCGGCTCGAGCGATTCGTCCATTGGCACCGGCTCTAACAACGGCTCCGGCTCTGACGCAACCCCTGGTTCCGATGCTTCCAAGGATGACTCGAATAAGGCGCCGGACGTTCCCGTTGCTTCGCCGGACAAGAAGCCTTCTTTCTCCGAGCAGCTTGGCTCTACGCTGGGCTCTTCGCTGATGGCTGGCGTCAATAACGGCTCGACCCAGAACAAGGGCAACTCTGATCAGGTTTCCACGGAAAAGATCGAAGCCGCAAAGGGCGACTCCAAGGACAAGGCTTCCGAGAAGACCGAATCCGATAAGGGTTCTAGCTCTGAGGAGAAGAGCGACAAGTCCGAACAGAAGAAGGACGAGGATAAGAAGTCTGAATCTGAGGAGAAGGACAAGAGCAAGGCCGAGGGCGAAAAGAAACAGTCCGAAGACGACGACAAGAGCGGTGCTGACAACCAGGTCCAAGAGCAAAATGACTCCAAAACGGTGACCACCACGACCACGACGACTACAACTACCAAGTCCTCGGGCGGCAACATGCCCAAGACGGGCGATCTGATTGTGATGGCGAGCCTTGCCAGCGCGAGCTTGGCCACACTGGGCGCTACGTCTATCGTAAGTGGTAAGCATAAGCTCGATCAGCAGAAGAAGGCTTCTGGGGAGGACGGCTCGGAGGAGTAATCTTCTAGATCGTTTTCTATAAGAGTTTGGGACGGGGTCCGGTGCGGCGGCATCGGGCCCCGTTTTTGTTGTGCAACGATTTGTTATGCCCCCTCGGGGGTCTGCTGCTACCGTTGCCCGAAACGTTTGCATGTCGATATTGTTGCGCTCTACCCGCTCGCTACAATGGGCATCGTGCTGCGTTAGAAGGAGAGTTTACGGTGTCTGAACAGGCGAATTATGGTGTTGCTCATGCGTTTGGCGCACGGTTGCTCAGTTATGCGGATAACGCAGCTCTGCCGGTTGATGTACACGACTTTTCCGATGCAATCAATCGGTGTTTACTCGTCGATAAGACTATGTTTATTGCCGATATATTGGACAGCGAAGCACCTGTTGCGGTTTGCTGTCGGCCCAAGGGTTTTGGCAAGAGCATGAATCTATCGATGCTCAAATGCTATTTGGAACGACCTGATCACCGGCGGCCGGATCGAAGCCCGTTCGTCGGCTCCCAGATTTGGCAGGCGGGCGGCGGTCACTATCGTGATGAGTACGCGTGTTATCCGATCATCACGCTCGACTTTTCAGCTGCCGCTGCGGGGCGCGACGCCGATGCTGCGGCGGCTATTCGCAGCGCTGTCGCGAACGAGTGCGCCCGATTGCTGCCGCTGCTTGCCGCACCTGATCTGTCAAGACGTGAAGTCCGTCTTATCGAGAGGGCGGCGCGTGGGGTGGCCAGCGATAAGGAGATCGATGCGGCGCTTGGCGTGCTTATCAAGCTGCTCCAGGCAGCTTTCGATGAGCAGGTTGTTCTTCTGATAGACGACTACGACGCGGTATGTCCAAAGCGTTTGGACGCTAAGGACGACGGTAGCGTGGATTCCCTAGAGTCGCTCAGCCGAATGTTGTTCGACACCATTGCCGATGCCGGCGACTCGTTGCGATTGACGTGTCTGATGGGCGAGCGCCCCGGTCATGCCGAGTTTGCGTTGTCCCAACGTGGGGTTTCCTATCGGTCGGCGACAGCGTTGTCGAGTTGGTGTGATCGATGGTTCGGTTTTTCGGACGACGAAGTCCAAGTGCTGTTGGATTGCATCGGTCGCAACGGCTGTCTGGATGACGCGCGTGAGTGGCTCGAGGGCTATCTGTTTGGTGGTTTTTATTGCTCGAGCCCGGAGCGCGTGGTGGACTACGCACAGCGCGATTGCGTCGCGCCCGTTCGGGCGGATCTGTATGGTTACGCCGACCGTCTGAGCGCATGCGTCGGTGACTGGAATCTCATGCGCCTGTCCGCATTGTTCGATTTGGTTGAGCCGCATGGGTTTATTGAGGCGCCAGTGCATGTGCATGCCGAGGAGGTCGATGCCGCCAAGCCCGAAGATATCTGGACTGCGCTGTATCTGTCTGGATTTCTTACGACGGACATGACAGGGCATTCGGAGGACGGCGCGTGCCTTCGTTCCCTGCGCCTGCCTAACAACGAAGTGCGTCAGGCGCTCCGTCTTGTAATTCTGGAATGGTTTGAGTGCGCCGTTGAGGACGTTGGAGTTATCGACTCGTTCCATGACGGGTTGTGTCGAGGAGACGAGGACGCTGTAAAGCAAGCTTTGAGCTGTGCTATCGGCGATCTGGGCATCGATGTGGACAAATCAGATATGACGACAGCCTATCATCTGGCGCTGCAGGGGCTTTGCTTTGGACTGTCCGGCTATTGCAATCCCAGCTCCAAGCGAAGTGGCGTCTCGGATCGCTGGGATATCCAGGTGATTCCCACCGGTCGGGTGTTTGACGTGGCCGACACGCTCGGCATGCTCGATGAGCGACCGCTCATTACGATCAACATGTTGTATGACCCTGGCGTCGATGCCCTGGGCCTGGAACTGTTAGCGGTTCAGGCGCTGCTCGACATAGAGCGCGACGGCATCGATGATATCCGCGTGCCGCGCCCCGCCGTCGGGCGCATGCGTTGGGGCTTTGGTTTTGACGGTCAGCGTGTGTCCGTGGTGTGTCAACGACTGTAGCGGCGGGCGAAAGCCCTTTACTACTCGGCGTCCTTCAGGGGCGGCATGGGCTTCCAGTTGGGATCCTTAACGATCTTGCGGGCGTCCTTCATGCCGCGACGCAGCGCCGGAATGCCGGTCTTAAAGCATTTGTCGACTGCTGCCAGACGAATGAACTCCTTGCAGAAGGTCGCGGCATTGCCCAGACGGAACAGCACGGGGTGGTAGTCGCCGTAGATCTGCATGTAGCGTGCCAGATAACCGCGGTTGCGCATGATGTAGTAGCGGTTGGTGTCGCTCGTGGAGTTGAGCTGGCGCTTGCCGGCGATATCCCAGTTAGAGACGGCGCGGGCGCGCTTGAGCACCACGTCGGCAACCACGGCGGCGGGGAAGTGCTGGCTGGCCACGTAGCCGTAGCAGGCATCGTCGCCGTAGATAAAGAAGCGCGCGTCGGGCAGGCCAATCTTGTCGACCACGCGGCGCGAGAACATGCCGCCCTCAAAGCACAGTTGGTTCATGGTGCGGTAGCCCTCGGGTCCCAAATCCCACTTGGCGATGGGGTTAGGGATGCCGAGCGAAAGGATGAGCTGGTACTGCCAAAAGAAGGCGCCGCCGTCAAAGTCCAGGCGCGAACCCTGAATGACGTCGTAACAGTCGGTCCACTTGGCCAAGCGCTCGATGCCTTCGGGGATGACGAGCACGTCGTCGTCCATCACCCAGAACCACTGGGCGCCCAGGTCGTAGGCGCATTTGGTGCCGGCGGAGAAGCCACCCGCGCCGCCACCGTTTTCAAGCTGCGGCGCGTATATAACGCGGTCGGTGCCACCCTGTGAATCGGGCTGGTCGGTGTCGATGCCCCACAGGTTGGCGAGGCGCTCGTTAAATGCGGTGCACATGGCCTCGGTCTCGCGCGAATTCTCGTTATCGACAATCACGATGCGCCAGGGCGTTGCCGTGAGCTCGGTCATGGAGTCGAACAAGTTGGCCAGGAGTTCCTGGCGCTTGTACGTGACGACAACGATGGCGAGCTTATCGATGGGGGCGGGAAGGGTTGAAGGCATGGGGCAATATATCCTTTCACGCGCGGCGCGCGAGCGCTGCGCGGAAGCTATCGAATACGTCCTTGGGACTGTCCTATTGTAAAGGCTCGGCGCACCTTGACGGCAAGCTTTGAATAAAACGCAGGAACCTGCTACGGGCCCGCCGCATGACGTGCGGCTACTTTGCCCGCAAGAGGCTCCATAGATTATATAAACGTCCGCTGGCGCGCTGACCCTTTGATACCATGAAACGACAGGTATTTCCTAAGGAGCACATTTGTCTACTAACGCCTCTGGCAGCCCTGTTCTGTCGCTGCTTATTCCCATTTACAATGTTCAGCGCTACCTGCGCGAGTGTCTCGATTCCGCCCTGGCGCAGACGCTCAAGGATATTGAGATCATCTGCATTAACGACGGGTCGACCGACAACTCGCCGGCGATTATCCGCGAGTATATGGAGCGCGATGGGCGCGTCAAGATGATCGACAAGGCCAACAGCGGCTACGGCGACTCGATGAACCACGGTCTGGAGATGGCGCGTGGCAAGTACGTTGGCATCTTGGAGTCCGATGACTTTATGGCGCCCGACGCACTCGAAAAGCTTGTCTCGGCCGCCGATAGCAATAATGCCGACTTTGCGAAGGCGAACTTTGATTTCTACTGGTCTAAGCCCGAGGAGCGCCGTTCGCTGCACGAGATGTTTAAGGCAAGGGATTGTGGCAAACCGGTGCATCCCAGCAATACGACGCAGTTCTTTAAGCAAAAACCGTCGATTTGGTCGGCCGTGTACCGTCGTGATTTTCTTGAGCGCAACGGTATCAAGTTCCTGCCGACTCCGGGGGCATCCTTTCAGGACACGTCATTCGCCTTTAAGGTGATCGCGTGCGCCGATAAGGCTGTTTACCTGCATGATGCCGTGTTGTCGTATCGCCAGGACAACGAGAATTCCTCGGTCAATTCTTCGGCTAAGGTCTTTTGCGTCAATACCGAGTATGCCGAGATTGAGCGTTGGATTCGAGAGGATTATGCCCGCGACCACGCAGGTGATGACGTCGCGCGCATGCTCAAGTTCAATCAGCTCATTAAGTACGATTCGTATATGTGGAACTATGTGCGCTTGGCGCCTAAGTTCTATAAGGAGTTCCTGGTGCAGATGGCCAAGGAATTTCAGGCGGCCTTGGACGCGGGGGAGTTTTCGCTTGACGATCTCAAGCCGTGGAAGCGCGCGAATCTCGCTGCCATCCTCAAAGATCCTGAGGGCTGGGTTGACGAGCATCCGAGCTTTGCGACGGATGGTGCCTTGGGGCGTGCTAAGTATTACGCCTCGGTTGGAGGCCCAGGCGTGGTCGCCGCCTTCCTCATCGAATCGCTGAGGGGGTAGGTCGGCATGGGAGAGGCCTCGGGTCCTAAAGCTACCATTGTCGTCCCCGTTTACAACTCTGCGCGCTCCATTCAGCGATGCCTCGATTCGCTGCTGGCTCAGTCCGAGCGCTCGATTCAGGTTGTCTGCGTCAACGACGGTTCGACTGATGATTCGTTGAACGTGTTGCGCCAGATCGCGCAGGCCGACGATCGCGTACTGGTGATTGACCAGGAAAACGCGGGCGTCTCGTGTGCTCGAAATGCCGGTATCGATGCCGCCGAGGGCGAGACCGTCTTTTTTGTGGACGCCGACGATTACATCGATGTCCAGACGGTCGAGCGTGTGCTGCATGCCATGGAGTCTGCAGATGCCGAGGCCGCCGTTTTTGGCGGCGTCTGTGAACCTGCCGATGCTGCCCCCAAACGCGTCCATCAACTCATGAGCCCCAAAGCTGGTACCTTCGGCGCCCGTGATTCCCAACTGCTGTTCCATTCGAATGCGCAGCCCTATGCCTGCCGTGCGGCTTTTTCGCGCGAGCTGCTTAATCGCGAAGGCATTCGCTTCGCCCCCGGTTTGGCTTTGGGCGAGGACGTCGTCTTCCAATTTGCGGCTTATGCGCTTGCCCGCAAGACCGTTGTCATGCCGGACAAGTTCTACCACTACGTGATGGAGAGCGAATCGGCGACGCACGAGTTCAACAGTGCCGAGGCTCGCGCCAAAAAGCTTGACGCCCACATGAGGATGCTCGAGGAGGTCTTGGAGGACTGGTCGGCCTACGGTCTTTTGGACCTGTGTCCCGGTGAGCTGATAACTTGGTTTTTGGACCTCATTGTGTTCGACCTGGCGCGCTTGGATGCCGATGACTTCCATCGCGTGGCGGCTCGCGTCAACATGGATCTCACGACGTTTTTGGGAACGGAGTGGGCGGATATGCCTGCTAAGGGCGCCGTTCGCCGTGTTGCCCACAAGCTCGTTGCGGCGACCACGGGCGTTTCGATGGCAGACGCCACGCTGTTTTATCTTTCGACTCGCGGTCTCAAAGCCTGCCTGGAGCGCTTTCTCTAATTCCAAGCGCTGCCGCCCGCCGCAACTCGGCTGCTAAAATAACCCTGTTACACGCTATTCAACAGGAGGTTCTCTTGCAGAACTCTGATACCCCTAAAGTTTCGCTGCTTGTTCCCATCTGCAATGTTGAGCGCTACCTGCGCGAGTGCCTCGATTCCGCCGTGGCGCAGACGCTCAAGGACATCGAGATTATCTGTATCAACGACGGCTCCACCGATAGCTCGCCAGATATCATCCGCGAGTACATGGAGCGCGACCCCCGTGTAAAGATGATCGACAAAGCTAACAGCGGCTACGGCGACTCGATGAACCGCGGCCTGGAGATGGCACGCGGTGAGTACGTGGGTATCCTTGAGTCTGATGACTTTATGTTTGAGGATTCGCTTCAAAAGCTGGTTGCCAAGGCCGATGCCGAGCATGCCGATGTGGTAAAGGGCGACTTTTACCTGTATTGGTCCACGCCCAGCGAGCGCCGTGAGCTGTTTGGGATCATCGACGAGCATATGACGGGCGCCGCGTATCGCCCCGTCGATCGCCCGGGCATCTTCTACCGCAAACCTTCCATTTGGTCGGCTATCTATCGGCGCGAGTTTCTCAACGACAATCAGATTCGGTTCCTTCCCACGCCGGGTGCTTCGTATCAGGATGCGGGTTTTAACTTTAAGGTCTGGGCATGCGCCGAGCGTGCCGCGTTTATTGCGGACCCCATTTTGTGCTATCGCCAAGATAACGAGAAGAGCTCCGTTAATTCGCCTAACAAGGTGTTTTGCGTGTGCGACGAATATGCCGAGATGCAACGCTTTTTGGATGAACGCCCCGAGCTTAAGGCTCAGCTTCAGGGCATTTTAATGCGCATGAAGGTCGATACGTACCGTTGGAATGATGAGCGCCTGGTCGATGAGTTGCGCGAGCAGTTTTGGGAGAAGGCCTCTCCCGAGCTCAAGTCCGATTGGGATGCCGGTCGCTTTGACCTGTCGCTGTTTGATCCGCGTGGCGAGACCGACTTGCGCCTGATGGTCAAATCGCCCCGCGCCTATATCGATTCGCGCTTTGACTTTAAGAAGCCGGGCAAGATCAATACGTTTAAGCACTACTTTAAGATCGGCGGCCTGCCGCTGGTCTGGCGCGTGCTGACGTATCAGCGCACCCACGGTGATAATCCGCACCCCGATGACGTTCCGGTCGCACAGTAGGAGCACTTGACTATGGCTACCCCCAAGATTTCCGTTGTCGTTCCCATCTATAACGTGGAGGAGTACCTAGCCTGGTGCCTGGACTCCCTGCTTGCGCAGGACATGCCCGATTGGGAAGGCGTACTGGTCAACGATGGCTCGCCGGACGGTTCGCGCGATATTGCGGCTGCCTATTGCGAAAAGGACGCGCGCTTTACGCTGGTCGATAAGCCCAACGGCGGCCTGTCGAGCGCCCGCAATGCGGGTATCGCTGCGTCCACGGCGCCTATTGTTGCTTTTTTGGATTCCGACGACCGCTTTACGCCCGATGCATGCCGCGTGATCGTCGATGCCTTTGAACGCGAGGATTGCGACGTGTTGACCTTTGGCGCGAATCCATATCCGCTCGAGGCGGGGTATCCGTGGCTTAACTATGTGCTGAGCCCACGCGATGTGTCGTTTGAGGGCTATAGCTCCGAACTGCTGTTTAGGGAAGCGTCTCGCCCCTTTGCATGGCGCACCGCCTGCAAACGTGAGTTTTTGCTGGGCAATGGGATCGTGTTCGATGAAACCGTTAAGTATGGCGAGGACCAGGTCTTCGATTTTGCCGTGTACGGTCGTTCGCGCAAGACCGCGCTTATCTCGAACAAGCTGTATGACTACCGTGTCGCGCGCAAAGGCTCACTTATGGACACCATGCGCTATGACGACGAGACGCGACTGCTGGAGCACGTGAAGATTTACTCCGCGGTGCTGGCTGACTGGCAGCGCGACGATCTCGATGTACAGCACGCCGATGACCTGGCGTACTTCCTATGCGATCTGGTGCTGTACGATGCGCTCAGGTTGCTGGGTTCGGACTGCGGCAAGGTGTTTGCCGCCGTTGCCGCGGCGCTTGCCGGTTCTGCCGTGGGCAGCGATGCTGCGCTCGCACAATGCGCTCCTTCTGTTGCCGCTATGGTGCGTGCGGCGCTTACCAGCAAGGCCCCCAATGCCCGTGAGTGCAAAAAGCTCATGTTCGATTACGACGTCTTGAGGTTTGGGCGCCTGGGTGCCTGCAAGCGCATGGCGGCGAACGCCCTGGGAAAGCGAGAAGTGTAGATGAGTATCAAGCGTTTGGCACTTTGCCGCAGTCAGGGCCGTCTGTTTGTGCTGCTTCGTTTTGCGGGTCAGGATGTCGCCGCGCTTATTGAGCGGGAGGGTTCTCAAGCGTTTGTCCATGCGGCGACGAGCGGTTCTTATGTGCCGTCGCTGGTGCTCCCGGTCGATCATGGCCGTGTGCTGGCGCTTTGCCCTTCCGTTTCCGATTACGAGCGCGAGCTCGCTGTCTTGGTGCTTCCGTTTTTGGATGGTTCCTCAATCGACATCGCATTTGCGTCCGGTGGTCAAAAGCTTGGCTCCATTCGCCTTGATAGCCGTATGGCCAAGCTGGAATCCAAGGTTAACTACAAAGCAAAGCCTGCGCTGTGTGCGCTTGTCCGCGATGCGCAGCGTGGCGAACACTGCGGCCGCTACGAGATCGATGCCATTCGCTATTTGCCGGCAGACGTCGGCGCGGTGTGGCGCTATGAGGTTACCTGGGTGGGAGACCCCCAGTGCGCACCTGAGCTCCAGATCTTCGATACGCATATGAATGCCATCGATGTCACCGTGCATGTGTTTGAATCGCAGGCCGATGTTCCCCAGCGCAACGGTTGCCGTGTCAATAAAACGTATCTGAGCGTAGAGATGCCTCAGGATATACGAGATTTTGTCGCGATCGTGAGCGATCCCACAGAGCGGATCCAAAGCGGGTTTTGCGCCATGGATGGTCGCCTGTACAACGGCATGGTCGACGACAGCTGGAACCGCATGAAGGACGCGCGCGCAGACGACGCAGCTTATCGACGTTGGTTTGAGCAGCATCGCGCAAAGCCGGGCGATTTGGCGTGCCAGCGTGTCGCTTCGGCGGCCTTTTCCTATAGGCCGCTCGTGAGCATTGTGGTGCCGTGCTACAAGACTGATCGGGTCTACCTGCGCGAGCTGCTGGATTCGGTGCTAGCCCAGAGCTATGGCAACTGGGAATTGCTGCTGATGGACGCCTCACCCGAATGGGATGCGGTGGCCGACCTTGCGGCGGACGCCAATGACGAGCGCGTTCGCCGCATCGAGTTGCCCGGCAACGGCGGCATTGTGGTCAACACCAACGCTGGTATTGAGCAAGCGACGGGCGACTACATCGCGTTCTTGGACCATGATGACATCCTGGAACCGGACGCGTTATTCCACTATGTTTCCGCGCTGAATAAGGCGGTCGAGGGCGAGCGTCCCCAGGTCCTGTTCTGCGATGAGGACATGTTCCAGAAAACGGGGGAGTGGGGCCAGCCGGTCTTTAAAACCAAACTCAACGTCGACCTGCTCTATAGCCATAACTGCGTGACGCATTTTCTGATGGTGGAGAAGGCGTTCATCGATCGTATTGGCATGTCGCCGGAAGACGTCGCGGGCGCCCAGGATTACGATCTGACGCTCCGCTGCTTGGCGGCGGGCGCGCGGTTTGAGCATGTTGCGCACGTGCTGTATCACTGGCGCGTGCACCCAGGCTCGACCGCCGACGGTTCTGCCGATAGCAAGCCCTATGCCATCGAGGCCGGACGCCTGGCCCTGCAGCGTCACTTTGGCTCGCTGGGCGTTCATGGAGCGGTCGAGGAGTCCGAAACTCCGTTTGTCTACCGTATGCGCTATGCGCTGCCAGAGCCTGCACCGCTGGTGAGCATTGTGATTCCCACCAAGGATCACGTCGAGACGCTCGACGCCTGCGTGATGTCGATCGCTCAGAAGGCCACGTATGCCAACTACGAGATCGTTTTGGTGGAGAACAACAGCGAAGTCCCAGAGACGTTTGCGTATTACGAAACCCTGCCGGAGCGCGTAACCGCTGCATCTGGTGGCAAGGGCAGCGCGCGCGTTGTGTACTGGCCGGGCGAGTTCAATTACTCCCAGATCATCAACTTTGGCGTTGAGCATGCTAAGGGCGACTATCTACTGCTGCTCAACAACGATACCGAGGTCATAAGCCCGGACTTTATCGAAGAGATGATGGGTTATCTGCAGCGTCCCGATGCGGGCGTGGTGGGTGCCAAACTCTATTTTGCCGATCATCTGGTGCAGCATGCCGGCATTTTGGTTGGCGTGCGTGGTGCGCTTGCCCATGCTAACCAGGACTTCTCGGCAAAGCGCGAGGGCTATCTTGCCCGCGCTGTGCGCCCGGGCAACTTTAGCGCCGTAACGGGTGCCTGCCAGATGGTGCGACGCGACGTATTTGAGCGCGTCGGCGGCTACAACGAGGAATTCGCCGTTGGCTTTAACGACGCAGACTTTTGCCTGCGCGTATGGGAGGCGGGCTACCACACCATCTATACGCCTTATGCCGAGCTGTATCACTACGAGTTCACCTCGCGCGGCAGGGAAGAGGCCAACGAGGAAAAGCTGCGCCGCTGGAAGCGCGAGCAAGCGCTGTTTATGCAGCGCTGGCCGGAGTTTTTCTTGACGGGTGATCCGTGGTTGGGGCCTAACTTATCTGCCGAGAGTGAGTATTTCTCGCTTTAGACAATGGTTTAACTGCTGTCGAGAACCGCTAAGACCACTAAGGGCTATGCCTATCTGGTGCAAATGGTCGGTTACTCCATTTGGCAGCGCGCCAACTTGCATCGTGCCAAAAGTGCCATTGTGAGCGAACACGATGTCACCGAAGGCATTGCGCTGGCAGAGGCTCGTTTTCACGATGTTGTTCACGAGCCCGCGATTTCTGGACTGGGACTTAACGATATCAAATACCTTTTGGCGATGTGCGAGGATAAACAACAGTCCAAATCAGCCGAGATTGCTAAGCGCATGGGTAAAAAGACCAATGAGATCAGCTCTATTAGGGCCAAATTGCTACAAAGAGAGGTTATTCAGGCACCACAGAGGGGCTACGTGCAGTTTGCCGTGCCGGACCTAGATATCTATCTGCGAGAGAATGCTGCGGAGATTCTCGAGCGGTTCTAAATCGAGGCATGAATAGCCGCCGGTTAACTGCCTTTGTCGACTTGGCTCGCGTCCCCCCCCAATCTAGTAGACTTTAAACCGTTGCTAGATTAGGGGGATTTTCAATGAAACGCTCCATGAAACTGGTTTCTGCGAGGACCTCGTGCTGGTGGGGGACGTCAGCACCGGCAAGACGCACATGGCCTCGGCGCTGTGCATGCTGGCGTGCGAGCGGAGGATGGAGGCCCGCTTCTTCACCGCGTCATCGCTCGTCATGCGGCTGCGGCGCGCCCGCGACGAGGGGCGCCTTGACCGTGAGGCCGCGCTCATCGGCTGCGCTAGGCTGCTCGTCATCGACGAGCTCGGCTTCCTGCCGCTGGATCTCGACGGCGCGCGCGCTCTTCTAGGTGTTCGCCGACGCCTACGAGCGGCAGTCGGTGGTCATCACCACGAACCTGGAGTTCAGCCGGTGGGGCGCGGTGTTCGGCGACGACCAGATGGCGGCGGCCGTGCGCATCGCCAGGGCCACGGCCATGTGGGTCTTGCCCCTGCCGGTCTTGCCGAAGAACACGAGGTCCTCGCGGGGGCCGACGAAGCCCAGCGAAAGCATGTCGTCGCGGCCCCAGCCCTCGGAGAACCGCACGTGCGACCAGTCGAACCCCTCGGCCGACTTGTGCACGGGGAGCCTCGCCTGCCTGAGCAGCCGTGCCCTCTTGGTCGCGTCCCTGTGCGCGAGCTCGGCCTCGAGCATGGCCCTGCAGCTCGCCACCTGCGTCCTCTATCTTGTCCACGTCGATCATTCCCTCCTGCCTTTGCTCGTTGCCGATACGACGCACCGACAACGTTAAGGCATGCGGTCTGGTCGGCGTGGCCGTGCTCAAAACCGAAAAACTATCGTGCTCAATTCTGAAAATCGGATGTGATCAAACCCGCAATCACGACGTTAACAAACACAAATAGGCCGGCGCCAACGACAGGCTCGCCCCGTCGAGGCGGGCTGGGATATAATTTCCTAGAAGGAGGCCAAGGGAGGTTCGATGAAGAAGGGCATGAGCATCAATTCCCTCATGAAGCACATGAGGACGAATCACGGTATGGAGGATTTGCGGGGGAGCGACAGAAAGATACTGCTGAGAAACATGGGCTATTTCCATGGCTATAAAGGCTTCCGGTTTGTCCGAAAGCCCAAAAATGCGCTCCCCCTCCCTTCGTTCGATGCACTCATGGACATATACGGGTTCGATTCCGCCATCAAGGCTGCAATCTACCCGGAGATAATGTTCATCGAAACGGCGGTTAAAAACATAGTCTTGGCCAGAATACTTGAGAACATAGAGGACCCCGGGCTGGCGACCTTCTTAAAGCGCGGCCTCCGGACATGCAGGGATGTCAACGGAAGGGTCGTGAACGGGCAGATGGGGGAAAAGCTCAAGCTCAAGAGCCAGCTTCAGAACATCGTGAGACGGAGTTACAAAAACGATCTCGTGAAGCATTATGTCGATCGCGACGATGACGCGCCCGTTTGGAGCATTTTCGAGGTGATGACCCTCGGCGATCTCACAAGCGTATGCAGAAGCCTTCCCGATGAAATCCTCGCCGATATCGCAAGCGACCTAGGTCTCTTACATGCGAACCCCGGCATCGTCATCAACATCGTCGAGACGATTCGTCCCTTAAGGAACGCGGTCGCCCATAACGGGGCGGTATTTGATTCGAGGTTCAGCCAATCGGTTAAGTATCCCAAGACCGACAGAAACCTGGCCGCGGTTGGCGAGCTTCTCGATGAGGATCTTTCTATCGGGTACAGGTTGAATTTCAATTCCATAATCGACTACATCGTTCTCCTGGCCTACCTATTGACCTTGCTAACGCATCAGAAGAAGCGTTCCAGAGATTTTCTTCGGAAATGCCTGCGGGAGCTCGAGAAGCTCGAGAGCGCTGTCGGGGTTGATACGTACATGATGATCGTCGGAAGCGGTGACCGGCAGAAATACGGATTTATTGAGGGGTTCATCGATGGCTACGGGCGCAAGCGGTGACGTTCCTTCCGTGTGCTAATATGTGTAGAGAGAAACGGCGAAACGCCGTGGGAGGGGCCGATCAGTCGACTCCTCCCTTTTAATATGAGTTGAACATTGCCAAGAGGCAAAACCGGCCCGGCCGCCCGCGGAGCTACCGCGCACGGCCGGGCCTACCTATCTTCACCCCTGTATCACTACGAGTTCACCTCGCGCGGCAGGGAAGAGGCCAACGAGGAAAAGCTGCGCCGCTGGAAGCGTGAGCAAGCACTGTTCATGCAGCGCTGGTCGGAGTTCTTCCTCAGCGGCGATCCGTGGTTGGGGCCAAACCTATCTGCCGAGAGCGAGTATTTCTCGTATTAAGGCAATGGGTTTAGGAAGTCCTGAACTTTCTTTCGCTATGAGCTTGGAAGAAAGCAATGGTGGACTATTAACTAAGTCATATTACGAAAGCTCGATACTTCCGCGATAAGTTTATACAGCCTTATATAACTCGATATTATTCGATATAGTCTGCGATAATTATTTAACCGATGATTGGCTGTTAATCGATTCCCTAGAAAGGCAAACAAGTGAGCGCCACAGCATTCCATAATCCGTTTCGTCCCACTGCCGGCGCTGAGCCTCCGCGCATAATTGGTCGTGATGATATTGCCCTTGAGTTTACCGAGAGTTTGAATGCGGGAATTGGTGCACCTGCGAGGCTCATGCGTATTGCTGGACCGAGGGGCTCCGGAAAAACTGTTTTGCTCTGCGATCTTAGGGATCGTGCGCGAGAGCTTGGATGGAAGACCGCTATTGTTTCTGCTGGCCCTAACCTATTGCTGGACTTGAAGGATCAGGTTGCTGATTCTTCCCTTGCGGCCAATGCTTCGGTCGGTGTAAACGCCGGCTTTGTTTCTGCGAAAGTCGATGTTGCACCCAAAGAGTCGAGCCTTAGAAAGTTGCTAAGTTCGGCGGCGAAGTCATCCGAGGGTCTTTTTATTGCCATCGATGAAGTTCAGGACGCTCCGATTGACGATATGCGTGCCATTGCGTCTACGGTTCAGCTTTTGATAGGGGAAAAAGTAGATATCGCACTTGCCTTTGCCGGGTTACCCGCCGGTGTTATGGATCTTATTAACGGCAAGGCGCTTACGTTCTTGCGTCGTGCCCTCCCCGAAGATCTGGCGCCTATCAACCAGGTGGAGGTAGCGCTC
The DNA here is from genome assembly GCF_003465685.1 of Collinsella sp. AF04-24. Taxonomy (NCBI): domain Bacteria; kingdom Bacillati; phylum Actinomycetota; class Coriobacteriia; order Coriobacteriales; family Coriobacteriaceae; genus Collinsella; species Collinsella sp. AF04-24. Next base: position 4,498 of record NZ_QSBK01000025.1, on the reverse strand, counting down.
TCTATGGGCGATAGCTTTGTCGCGACTGGCTTGACCATAGAGGACAATCTCCTGTCGAGAGCCGCTAAGGCCACTAAGGGCTATGCCTATCTGGTGCAACTGGTCGGTTATTCCATTTGGCAGCGCGCCAACTTGCATCGTGCCAAAAGTGCCATTGTGAGCGAGCGCGACGTCACCGAAGGCATTGCGCTGGCAGAGGCTCGTTTTCACGATGTTGTTCACGAGCCCGCGATTTCTGGACTGGGGCTCAACGATATCAAATACCTTTTGGCCATGTGCGAGGATAAACAACAGTCCAAATCATCCGAGATTGCTAAGCGCATGGGTAAAAAGACCAATGAGGTCAGCTCCATTAGGGCAAAATTGCTACAAAGAGAGGTTATTCAGGCACCACAGAGGGGCTACGTGCAGTTTGCCGTGCCGGACCTAGATATCTATCTGCGAGAGAACGCCGAGGAGATTCTCGAACGGTTCTAGGTCGAGTGAGGGCGACGTCATGTTCTTTAAGACTGCTATCAGCGTCGATTGCCATATCGGGTTTTTCTGGGGCGGCAGTCCCCGTGATAATAGAGATGTGGCATTCATCGTCGCCCGCTAATCAGATTTCGTCTATCTATAACATTGCGTGTTTTAATTTGCAGGAACAAAGATATCATTCGCAAAGCGTGAGGGTTATCTTGCCCGTGCACAACTGTTTTCGTTGCTAGACACCAAAAGCAACCCTTTTAGTTGCATGAGACATAATGCAACTGTTTTCGTTGCTATATACCAAACGCAACCCTTTTAGTTGCAAGAGACAAAATGCAACGGTTTTCGTTGCCTGATGCCAAACGCAACTCTTATTATGTAGTTGTTAGCTTTCTCACATACATTCATTTACAACAGGCATCTACGAATTCAGCCGTCTCATATATTCCTTATAAGGCATGAGAAAATGAACCCGATACATGGTATTCAGCGCTAAAAGAGACGAAATGGACATACCGTCTCTATGCTGCCGATACGGCATCGCGAACAACCCCTTCGCGCGGTTGCCCTTGCCCTTGAGCGACTCAGGGAAGTAGATCTCGTCGAGCTCGCCGCCGCAGCCCCGCCCGGCCCTGAATGGGGGCAGTGGGCCGAGAGGCACTCGATCAGCCTATGGCGCATGGCGTAGGCGGTCTTGAGGCAGACGCGGCTGCGCTCGACCTCGTAGGCGGAGCCGGCCGTGTCGTCGAACGCCGCCGCGCGGATCACGTCCCTGACGGACTCAATCGCGCGGCGGCGCTCGGTCCCGCTCAGCTTCGCCATGTCCCGTTTGAAGGCGATTACCAGGTCCTCGGCGTTCATGCTGCCCCGCGGTCTACGAGGCTAACGATATGGCGCCGTGGGGACAGATGTGTGTCAATCCTGGTCTAACAGAGCTTTTTTAATTGACGCGCCCATATAAATCTTTTCTGCATACTCGACTGCTTCTGCGGCCTCTGCGGCGCTCCGTCATTGGTAAAGCGAACTGACAGAGAGGGGAGTTCGATGTCATAGCTGGTGTCATCATCGGAGGATAAGATTGCTTGATAGCTATATGTTTTCATCTCTAGTCATCTCAGGCTATTATAGATATATCCGTTGGCAGCTTTTACGATTACCGGTACGTTCCAATCGGAATCATTTTTGGTAGTTGATAGACATGGCTTCTGCTTCGTATGTGTATTCAGTTTTTATGCACTGGATAAAATCAACTGCATCTAATTTAGCTAGATCGGGAAGCGACATTGCATGGTACTAAACTTGACACAGAAAGAAGCATATCGGGAGACACTTGCTAATCTCGTTGCTAAGCAAAACGATGGCGCTTCAATTGTTTCCGCTGAGAAGGAGCTGGAAGATCTATCGACTTCTCTCGTCCCACGAATGCTTTACCGCTATCGACCTCCAACTGAATACGCTTTTGCCGACCTAGAAAACGCGACTGTTACATTTTCTCATCCAAGGGTTTTCAGTGATCAGCGCGACTCGGTACCGATCTATAACTGGAATGGTATAGATGAAATCGATAGTTATCTCAATGATGATGAACAAGCGTTAGAGATAATAAATCAAATTGATTTTAGACGACTTGCGTTTGTTTCAGGGGTTCTGGGGGTTCCTTTAAATCCAGCAAGAATAGATGAGTTTGAGATACTATCCGATGAGGGGAGAGTTAGCCTTTTTCGCTCGGCTGTTAAAAACTTGCGCTTATTTGTTGGAGGATTTGTTGTTCCAGTTCATCAGAATAGCTGCCGAAATTGTTGTCGCATTTTGTGCCTAACAGACAATCCTAGCGATTCGAATATGTGGAATGTATATTCCGGAAGCCAAGCGGGTTTCGTTCTTGCTTACGACAGAGAAGCTATTCGCAATTGTAATATTGCTAACGGAATGCGTACTGAAGTATTGCCAATTTTATATGATGACAAACCATTTAATTGCGACCCTCAAATTGCTTGGACTGCTGCTAGGATGCTTGGTCTTAATGTGAGCAGTGATGACATGCTTAGTGATCTACGGGCAATTTACAGAAAGGGCAGTGCGTTTGAGTGGGAGAACGAATATCGTGCCCGTCTTGTACCAGAGCCAGATGAGCTTGAGATGAATTATGTACAACGCTCATGCAAGCCGTTGCGAGTTATTCTTGGGAGCAGGATGACTCAAGAGGATAAAGAGCTTTGCATTTGTGCGGCGAATAAACTGGATATTCCTGTAGATGAACAGTGATAGTTATCCGTTAATAGTGCCGTATAGTCATTTGTTTGTCAGCTGAATCGTGTACTAGTAGACTCCTGAGTTGGCGATTGCTATATCTACTGGGGCATTTCGAAAGATAATTTGGGTTGATCCGTGGCTTGGGGCAAACCTATCCTCCGAGAGCGAGTACTTCTTGCTTCGGCGCGAAGCAATCCCAGGATCCGGCATAGTACGCTCAAGAGCCGCGAGTGCGGTGGAAGGTTTAGCCTCGTTATTGGTTTTTGGTGGTGTTATATCTGTTTGAATTTAATTCATAGGACTGTAGGGCGTCAAAGCTGGCGGCTCTCCCCGATGGATGGATGATTTTCAATAAACCATATCTTTAGTGAAATCTAATGGATATAATTTTTTGGACTTATAGGAGCGGCGTATGGATGAGTTGAGTCGAGCGCATTATGATATGGAATCTATTGTTTCAAATATCGTGACTATTTTGGAAAACTGTAAAAGTATCGGAGATTCATTGGGGCTGCCGATGGATGCAGTAAGCATCGTGTTTGATGAAACGTTGGACGGCATTTCATTCTTCAAGGCCGTCAAAGCGGTGGCTTCAATCCCTGATCAGCTCTTTTTTAATAAGGTTGAACGCTTTCTTGTCGGACTGGATTCCGTCGATGACGAACAGCGTCGTTCGTTCTTTGCTAAGAACGAGAAGAAGTTGATCGAGAATTTTGAAACTACCTTGAATTTGATCAATAAAGTTGAAGACAGACGAAAGGTGGATTATCTAAGTAAGCTGTTCTCGGCCTTCATTGAGGAAAGCATAGGATACAACGAGTATTTGAGGCTTGCTGGTTTGGTTGCAAATACTCCTTCTACTGATTTGCAGGCGCTTTGCTCCTTAGATTTACGTGGTGACATACATCTCAATGATGTCGAGAAAGAATCTCTCGCGCAGAACGGCTGGCTGATATACGCCGGGCAAGCAGTTCTTGAATTTGATTCATTAAGCGAGAATGACCTTCAGAAATCTGATGATCAGCTATATAAGGCCAGCAAATCTGCTGTCAGTTTTGTGAACCTGATGCGCAGCAAGACTGATAAGGGTCCTATTTAGACCTCAATTTCCTTCAGGCCCGTGCGTAGCCTGCTTTAGAGGCTTGAGTTGTAGATAACACTTTTTGAGCCTTGCTCCGTGTGACAGCACGTAAAAGCTGTACTGTGTTTGGGCAGGTAAAAGTCCAAGACGATTAGATATCCGAGAGGATATCGAGCCCGCGCCTGGGGCTTTAATTCCGGCGACAATTAGGTTTCCATGAGGATATCGCGGCTGACAGCCAACAGAAAACCGCCCTATACGCTCCTTCCGCGCGCCGCCTGCTCAAACGATTTGCGTCGAATTGCCTGCTGCTATGGCCTGTCCGTGCGTTTTGCTGGGCGGGCCTTCTTTTACCGCGGACCCGGAGAGCATGTTTGTAGGCAACGTTGCGTGCTGCGAGCCAGGTGTTTCGGGCGTCGACTGAGCGTGGATTGATGTCGGTCATCTGGAACTCAAAGGTTATACGGATGAGGCCATTGGCGCCTAAGGTGATCTTGTGGCTAACAGTTCGGCGCACCATGGCTTGGCTCGCGTCCCCCCAATCTAGTAGACTCTAAACCGTTGCTAGATTAGGGGGATTTTCCATGAAACGCTCCATGAAACGAGTTTCCGGGGCCGCCGCCGTCCTCGCGGTCGCGGCCGCCCTGGCCCTGTGCGGGCCCGCGGCCTACGCCGCCCCCGCCGCGGCGGGGGACA
>NZ_QSBK01000024.1:39308-39616 GCF_003465685.1 Collinsella sp. AF04-24 | reverse complement strand
CGAGCCCCGCGGCGCGCTCGGCTTCGCGACGCCCGCCCGCGCCTTCCGGGCGATGCTCGGCGACGACGCGGCGGCGCTGCTGGATGCGTACGGCATCGAGGACGTGCCCGTCGACGGGCTCGACCTGACGCCGGGGCTCATCGCGCGGGCGCGCGCAGAGAGGGGCGATGCCCCGCTGTCCTAGCCTGAAAGGGAAAAACGGAATAGACGGAACCGACCGTTCGGCTGGGTCTGGGAGGAGGTGCCGGGCGGCGGGCGGAGCATGGCCACCGGACCCATCGAAACACATCTCCACCGTTCCTTCAACT